>DASXJO010000454.1:0-2452 GCA_036497385.1 Candidatus Angelobacter sp.
GGATTTTCCATGCTCAGGCCGATGAGATCATTCACGTCAAAGAAGCGCCGGTAATTAATTTCTTCACCGGAAACGCGCCAGTTGGCCAGACGATAAACCTGAGCTTCCAGCAGACGGTGCAGTGAATCGAAGCTGCGAGGGTCGCCCGGCTGGCCATTCATCATAGCGGCAGCCCGCGCTGCTGTCTCCTGCAACTCTGGCGATTTTTCCATCAACTCTTTCCATGCAGCCGCCAAAGCGCCAATGGCACGCCGTCTCTGGCGCACCAGGTCGCCTTCCGACGCGCTGTGCGAAGGCAGATTACGCAGCCCGGACAGCAGATTGCGCAGCTCCTGCGGCAGATCGTAAGCGCGCGGCTCAAAAATCATAGGAATGGTTTGAGGATCGAGCGGCAACCGCTTATCAAAATACTCGACGTGAAATTCGCCGTTGCTGCTGACCAGCCGGAGATGTCCTGCCTCAAGCTCAGCGCCGTATTGATCGCCCAGGATAGGCAGCAGAAGCTTGTTGCGCAGCTCGGGCTTCAGTGGCTCCCAGTCGAGATCAAAAAATTCCGCGAATTCAGATGCCCGGCCGTTAGCCAGCACGTCCCACCACCACGGGTTTGCGCCCAGCCCGATTCCCATGTGGTTGGGAACAATATCCAGCACCTGGCCCATGCCGTAATTCTTGAGTTCACTCACCAACTCCTGCAGTTCTTCATAGCTGCCCACTTCAGGATTGAGCTGGTTATGGTCGGTAATGTCATAGCCATGCTGGCTTCCTGTTCGGGCCTTAAGGATGGGGGAAGAGTAAATGTGCGAAATGCCCAGTGCGTGCAGATATCCCACAAGGCGGCGCGCATTCTCAAAGCGAAACCCGGCGTTAAACTGCAGGCGATACGTGGAGAGCGGCTTCGCAGAACTCTTCTCTGACGCTAAGCGGTCAAGGCACTCCGAGATACCGCTGGTTTCAGGCGTCAATATCGCTGGATTGGCTCTCATGGGACGATTCGCGAACGGGGCAGTTTTGAGGCGTAATTCTCCAGTCAATTTAGATGCACAAATCCGGATCGGTGTGACACGGCATGCGGGACGCTTTGCTAATTTTGCCGGAACAGTTGAAAATAGATTTTTGAAGACAAAGGAGCTACATCCAGCATGCCAGCAACCGGTGAACTGATCAGAATGATGAATTACGTTGACGATATTGCCGCTACGCTCCGCCGCATCGTGGTGGGAATTTCCGGCATGACCCCGGAAGAACGCAAACGGCTGGCCGATTACATGCGCAACTCCGACCCAAACTTCACCAAAACCCTGGAGAGCCTGGATAAAGGCTAAATGGCCGAAATCCAGACGATCGCGGTCATCGGCGCAGGGGCCGTGGGCCGCGGAATTGCTTTTGCCGCTGCGCTGGGCGGTTATCGCACGATCCTGGAAGACATTCTCCCTTCCAGCCTGCGCACTGCCGCTGCCGAACTTCAGCAGCATCTGGCCCGCGCCGCCGATCTTGGCGCCATCAGCAAACCGGAAGCCTTGGCTGCTTTCAACCGCCTGGAATATGCTTCAACGGTGGAACATGCAGCGCGTGAAGCCGATCTGGTGATTGAAGCCGTGCCGGACGAACTGGAATCCAAGATCGAAATCTTTACGCTGCTGGATAAAATCTGCCGCCCCCAAACCATCCTGGTATCGAACACCACAGCTCTCAACGTGAGCGAAATTGCTTCGGTAACCTATCGCGCGACCAGGATTGCTGGGATGCGTTTTGGCAATCCTGCTTTCAGCAGCAAGAATTTAGAAATCGTGCGCGCCCGGCTTACCGACGACGAAACCATTGCCGCGTGTACTGAAGTCGGCAGGCGCATGGGCAAGCAAATTACTGTAATTGCGGAAAGCGCACTTTAAAATTCCGCAGGCGGCAAATTTCCGCGCGTCCGGAAAGGTTCCCGCCACAGCAAACATCCGCTCCCACCAATTACGTCTTGCGTCGCATCAATCGCAGGTCCGATAGATAAATATCCAGCGGATTCAATCCTGCTACGCTGCGGTTCTCCAGCCCTGCGATCTCGGCTTTATCCAGCCGCAATTCTTGCTGGTTAAGCTTGTCAGCCACGGCTGCAATCCGCCGCCGCAAATATTTCAGGTCACACGGCCTTGTGACGTAATCATTGGCGCCGGCTTCATACCCTGCCTGGATCTCTTCCGGCTGCTCGTGCCCGGTAATCAGGACCACATACGGCGATTGCGGCGTGCCCTGCGTCCGCAGCCAGCGGCACAGTTCAATGCCATTCAGCTTGGGCAGGTCCCAATCCAGCAGGCAGACATCAATGGTGCGGGTGCGCAGCAACTCGCGCGCAGCCTCGCCATCCCTCGCTGAAACCAACTGATAGCCCCATTGGACCACCGAGCGTTCCAGCGTCATGCGTGTGAGCAAATCGTCTTCAGCTACAAGAATTGTGAGGGTCTTC
>DASXJO010000455.1:0-7372 GCA_036497385.1 Candidatus Angelobacter sp.
TTGCATTCGTATTGATTTGCGAGAATTGTGCGGAGGTTTGCATAAAGAAATGAGGGCGATTAGAGCGGGTGCTGTATAGCTCGCCCTTTGCAGCATTTACAACAACAGGGTTCCCTCGTTTCCCTCGGGATCAAAAGCGACCATAGGGTTCCCTCGCTTCGCTCGGGACAAGAAAAAAAGTGATGACAGCCTCCAAATCCGATCTCTACCGCCTGCTTCCCTCCGTGGACGAACTGCTCAAGAGCGCCGATGTGGCTGAGCTGCTGGCCCGCGAAGGCCAGCCGGCAGTAACTGAATCTATCCGCGCCGTACTCATAAATCTGCGGGAACAGATCAGCACAAGCACGCTCGGTAGCCAGCAATCAGTGCAGCTCGCAGTAGAAAACCTGCCGCAAGCCGTCACGCGACATCTAAGGCGCGCCATGGAATTTTCACTCAAGCCGGTTATCAACGCGACAGGCGTCATTCTGCATACAAATCTTGGGCGAGCTCCGCTGGCTGAATCCGCCATTCAGCGCATCGCGGAAGTTGCAGGTGGCTACTCCAATCTTGAATTTGATATCGCCGCGGGCGAGCGCGGGAAGCGTGACGTCCACGTAGAGCGGCTGTTCTCGCGGCTGCTCAATCAGGATGGCGTCAGCGGCATTCGGACCGTTGTCGTTAACAATTGCGCGGCTGCGGTCATGCTGGCGCTAAACACGCTGGCTGAAGGCGGCGACGTCATCGTTTCGCGCGGCGAACTGGTGGAAATCGGCGGATCGTTTCGCGTGCCGGACGTGATGGCAAAATCCGGCGCCGTGCTGCGCGAGGTCGGGACGACAAACCGTACGCGCCTGGCCGATTATGAAAATGCCATCACCGAAAAAACGCGGCTGCTGCTGCGCGTCCATCGTTCCAACTTTGCCATCATCGGCTTTACCGAGCAGCCGTCGCTGGAAGATCTGACTGCGCTGGGACGCAAGCACAACATCCCCGTCATGGAAGACCTGGGCGGCGGTGCAATGATTCCGTTGCGCGCGCTGGGTGTGAATGAGAGCGGAGTACTGGACAGCCTCCGTGCCGGGGCCGACCTGATCACCTATAGCGGCGACAAAATGCTGGGCGGGCCGCAGGCCGGCCTGCTGAGCGGACGCGAAGCCCTGATTAAGCGCGTGCGCTCCAATCCGCTCTTCCGCGCTCTGCGCGTGGACAAGCTAACCTATGCGGCGCTGGAAGGCACGCTGATGGAATATATCCGCCAGAACCATGATGCGATTCCATTCGCGCGCATGATGCGCCTGCCTGCGCCGGAAATTCGCGCTCGCGCGGAAGCCATGCAAAGCCAGCTCAGCGGAGCGGCGCAGTTAAAGACCACGATCATCTCGGGAGAATCGCTCGTAGGCGGCGGCTCCGCGCCCACATCTTCACTGCCCACTTTCCTGCTGGCGATCACCGCGGAATCTCTCAGCGCCGACGAACTAGCGGCGCGTCTCCGCCACAATACCCCGCCGATTGTTGCCCGCGTGGAAGAAGGCCGTGTTCTTCTGGATCTGCGTACCGTCCTAAGCTCTGCCGAAGACGCGCAGATCGTCCGTGCGTTGCTGAATATTGCAGCTCGTCATCCCGAACTCCGTTAGCGAAGCGCGCGTTTTCTTCAGCGCGCGAGTAGGAGGATGACACGGATTTACAAACTTGAAAATTTAAACTTTTTTGATCCGTGTAAATCAGTTTTATCAGTGTTATCCGTGGTATGGGTTGGGCTTCTCTCGGATCGTTTACTCGCACCTCTGTGAACGCTATATTTCTCCCATGCCTTCTTACCTTGACTGGGTGCGCGCGTTCTGCCTTTCTCTACCACATGCAACAGAAGGCGTTCAGTGGGAACACGACCTGCTCTTTCGCATCGCAGGAAAAATGTTCTGTGTCGCGAATCTTGAGCCGGGCGTGAGCCCCACCAAGATTGCCTTCAAATGCACGCCGGAAAAGTTCGCCGAACTGGTGGAAGTCGACGGCATCATTCCCGCGCCCTACATGGCGCGCAATCATTGGGTGGCGATGCTCGATATGGACGCACTGCGCCAGCCTGATATCAAAGACTTGATAACCGAGTCCTATCAGATGATTTTGGCAAAGCTGCCGAAGAAGACTCAGGCTGAACTAGGTTCCAAGCCGCCCGCGAAAACAACCAAGGCCAAACCAAGACGCTCCAAGCCGCCCGCGAAAGCAGCCAAAGCTCAACCATCGCGGGCCAAACGTTCTGCAAAGACTGCAAAAGCTAATCGTTCTTAGGTTTACGTTCTCAAGGTTAAGTTCTTAGGCTTTACTGTGTCCCATGGCGGGGTGGAGCAGGTCTTTAGACCTGCGGTAAAGCTGATTAGTCTCGCGGCTTTAGCCGCTGAGGTACATTGCACGCGAATGCACAATAACCTAAACCGCAGCCGGCTGTGAAACGCCGGAAGTAATCTGCTCCACCGCCAGCCGCGCGGACTTGATGCAATCCGGCACGCCGATCCCATGAAATGAGTTGCCGATGACATGGAAACCCGGCATGGCTGCGATGATCTTTTCCATCTCCGCCACGCGATCCAGATGCCCGGTTTCATATTGCGCCATGGCGCGGTCCCAGCGAAACGTGCGCGCAAACCTGGGCTCGGCATTGAGCCCCAAAATGTTTTTTAATTCCTGACGCGCGAATTGCTGCAACGCTTCGTCGCTGTGGCTGAGCAGGTCTGGCATGCGCGAGCTGGAAAAGAAGCAACGCAGCAGCTTCTTGTCTCCCGGTGCACGATAAGGAAACTTTTTATGGACGAAGGTGCAGGCCATTATCTTGCGGCCTTCTGATCGCGGCACCAGAAACCCATGCCCCGGAGGGAGTTTGGCCTCCTCATAAGCCAGCGCAACTGCCGCTGTAGATGTGTACTCAATCCGCGCGAGCCCTTCAATCAGCCCCGGATGAAATTGCCGCAGCAATCCTGCCGCTGCGGGCGCGGGAACTGCAAGCAACACTTCCTGAAACCTTTCACTGTTGCCTCCGCTTTGAATCTGCCAATCATCATTCACGGGACGCAATTGCAAGTTTTCCTGCCGCAAGCGAATTGACGCCTGCGGCAATGCGGCGGTAAGCGCTTCAACCATTTGCTGCATGCCACTTCTTAAAGACGTAAACAATGGCTGCGGTTTGGAGCCTGCCGGTGTTTTGGACTTGACCTGCGCTTTGGCTTTCAAGGTCGCCCGGACCAGGCTGCCGTGCTGGCGTTCCATGTCAGCAAAGCGAGGCAGAACCGCGCGAATGCTGAGCCGTTCCGCGTTCCCGCCGTACACACCGGCCAGCAGCGGCTCGGCCACGCGATCGACCATCTCCTGGCCAAAATGGCGGCGCACAAAGTCGCCCACGGATTCATCGTCCGCATCTTTTCGCGCCGACGAAAACAGTTCCCCCGCCATGCGCAATTTTGTCGAGAAGGAAAAGAGCGACGTTGTCGCCATGGGCCAAATGCGGGTGGGCACCATGAATTCCAGCCCATGTGGAATCTGAACCAGTTGACCCTTGACCAAAATGTAGGTCTTGCGGCTGGCGTCATTGGAAGGAATCAGTTGATCGCCCAAGCCTAGTTCCTGGCACAGCCGCGAAGCGTCAGGCTTGACGCTGAGGAACGAGTCCGGGCCGGCTTCAATCACAAAGCCATCGTGGCGCTCCGTTTGTATAACGCCGCCCAGCCGGTCGGATTTTTCAAATAAGACCCATTGCAGGTTGGCGCCGGCGCGACGCGCTTTTTCCAGATAAAAAGCCGCACTCAGCCCCGCGATGCCGCCGCCGATAATGGCTATGCGCTTCATGCCAGCGAGACAATCCCTGAAGCCAGCGCGAGCCGCGTCGACGCCAGTTTCGCCAGAGCCGCGATGAATGTAGGCGAGGTATTCAAAGATTCAGGCCGCCATAGTTTAAGTTCTTGCTCGCGGGCAAACTGGCGAAAGCCGATATCAATGTCATAGAGCACTTCAACGTGATCGCAGACAAATCCTATCGGCGCAATCACCACGCCCTTGTGCCCTTGTTTTTTTTGTTCGAGCATCACTGTTTCCACCGTCGGGCCAAGCCACGGGCCGCCAGTCATTCCCTGGCTCTGAAAAGCAAAGTGCTGCAGCTCCGGCGTAAGACCTGCGATCCTCCGCGCTACCAGTTGCGCAGTTTCCTTGGTCTGCTTTTCATACGGATCACCGGCGCTGATGGTGCGCATGGGTACGCTGTGCGCGGTAAAGATCACTGGCAGCGCGCTTCCCATCTCCGCGCTGGCCTGGCGCCAGACCGGCTCCAGCCGTTCGGCAAAAGCCTGGATCAGCAGCGGGTGATCGTGCCACGACTCAACAAACTGCACTGACAAGCCAGGCTTGCGCTCATCGGCCAGCGCCTTGCTGTACAGTCCAACGCTGGTGGAAGAATTTTGCGGAGCCAGACAGATTGCCGCTACTTTCTCAATGCCGCTGGAAGTGATCTGCCGTACCGCGTCACTGATGAATGGTCTCCAATTCCGCATGCCCACGTACACGGGAAGACCCAGGCTTGCTTGCAGGGCCTCCGCCTGCTGCATGGTGATTTCCGTTAAAGGTGATTTACCGATGAGCGAATAACGGTGGGTAACTTCCTTTATTACCGCGTCCGGCACCGGGCGGCCGCCGGTAATATGTTTCATGAAGTCCGGGATATCGGCGGGCGACTCAGGGCTGCCGTGGGCAAGAAGCAGGATGGCTGATTTTTGACCGCTCATTGCATACAGCTCACGGGGCCGCTCCAGCGGAATAGGCTGTGCTCAATTCTCTAACAAAATCCACCAGCGCGCGAACATTTTCCACCGGCGTTTCCGGCAAAATTCCATGCCCTAAATTAAAGATGTGCCCCGGACGCCCGCCGGCCTGCCGCAGGATACAGTCAGTGCGCGCGCGCAGTTCTTTCTGCCCGGCAAACAGCAGCACTGGATCAAGGTTTCCCTGCACTGCGCCCTTGAAATTCAAGCTGCTCCACGCCTGATCGAGCGGAAAGCGCCAATCAACACCCATCACATCCGCGCCGGTTTCTTTCATTGAAGGAAGAAGCGTCGCAGTGTCCGTCCCAAAATAAATAATTGGCACACCGGTCTTCTTGAGCCGCTGTACCAGGTCAGTCGAGAACGGCAGCACGTATTGGCGATAATCTTCCACGCTCAGGCAGCCCACCCAGCTATCAAAAATCTGCAGCGCGTCCGCGCCGGCGGTGACCTGCTCTGCGGCGTAGGCGGCAAGCACGTCCACCAGTTTGCGCATCAGCATCCGCCACGCGGCACTTTCCGTGTACATCATTTTTTTAGTATGGATGTAATTGCGCGATCCGCCGCCCTCAATCATGTAGCTGGCCAGAGTAAAAGGCGCGCCGCAAAACCCGATGACCGGCAGCTTGCTGCCAAAATGCTTCACCACGCGGCTCACTGATTCTGCCACGTAGCCGAGCTCAGAAGCGCGGTTGGTAACCAGCGCGTCAATATCTTTCGGCGCGCGCAATGGTCGTTCGATCACGGGCCCTTCACCGGCTTCAAACCGGAACGGCATCCCCATTACTTCCAGCGGCAAAAGGAGATCGGCAAAGATGATGGCCGCGTCCACGTCCAACTTTTCTGCCGCGGTAATGGTCACATCAGCCGCAATTTCAGGGGTCTTGCAAATATCCAGAATGGAATGTTTTTTGCGCACCGCGCGATATTCGGCCATGTAACGGCCGGCCTGGCGCATCAGCCAGATTGGGGTCACGTCAACAGGTTCACAGCGGCAGGCGCGGACAAATCTTGAGTTGGGAGCGGACATTTGTTCTTTTAAATCTACCATGCTCGAACAGCATGACAAACCAGAACCTTTAGCCACAGAGAGCACACACGAACACAGAGGAAAAGGATGGTTAGGCAATTGGCTATCGCTAGGACAGTAATTTGATTCGAATTGATGGCGTAGCAGTGGCCGCTCTGGCACTTGTTAACTCCTAATCGAATCTCGAACCTTCTTTAAATCTTTCTCTGTGTACCTCTGTGTCCTCTGTGGTAAAAGTTCTTGTTTCTCTGTGTCTGCTGTCTCCGGTGTAGGCGCGAAATGCTCAGCGGCTAGGAGGCAAACAGGCCATGCCTTCACGCTACTGCATCTGTGGAATCCGCCGCTTCTCTGTTAAAATCTATTGGTAACAGAAACTTTCCCGTCTAGATTTCCCAGGATCATTTTTTAGTCTGCGAAAAATCGTCACGGGTGAGGAGTGTGTATTTCCAGTGAAGCGCGGCAAGACAGCAGTGATTGTCGGGGCCCAGTGGGGCGATGAAGGCAAAGGCAAAATTGTCGACGTGCTGTCGCACAATTTTTCCGTGGTGGCGCGTTATGCGGGCGGGCATAATGCCGGGCACACCGTTATCATCAAAGGCAAGAAATTTGTGCTGCAGTTGGTGCCTTGCGGCGTGCTGCGCAAAGGCTGCCGCTCGGTGATTGGCAATGGCGTGGTGCTTGATCCGCTGGCCTTTCTGAAGGAAGTAAAGATGCTGCGCGAGGCCGGCGTGCAGGTGGATGGAAATCTCTTTGTCTCTAACCGCGCCCATGTGATCCTGCCTTATCATCGCATGATTGAGATGGGAGCGGAGAACGCTCCGGGACGCGTAAAGATTGGCACCACATCGCGCGGCATTGGTCCGGCGTATGAAGATAAGATGGGCCGCCGCGGACTGCGCGTAGCCGATTTGCTTGACTCCAAGCTGCTGAAATCGACGATTGAGAATGCATGCCGCGAAAAAAATATGATCGCGCATGCGCTGTTCAATTCTGATCCGCTCGATGCCGATAGCATGTACGCCGAATACGCCGAGGCCGCGAAGCAGATTGCGCCGTTTGTCGCCGATACCGCCCTCCTACTGAACCAGGCACTGGCGGAAGGTGGATCTGTGATGTTTGAGGGCGCGCAGGCGACGATGCTGGATATTGACCATGGAACGTATCCTTTTGTAACGTCGTCAAGCTGCACCGCAGGCGGCGCGGCCACCGGGACCGGCGTACCTCCGAACGCGATCCAAAATGTGATCGGCGTGACCAAAGCGTACTGCACCCGCGTGGGTGGTGGCCCATTCCCCAGCGAGGTTGAAGGTCCGATTGCCGATCAACTGCGCGCGCGCGGCAATGAGTACGGCGCTGTCACCGGACGCTCACGCCGCTGCGGCTGGGTTGACCTGCCGCTCCTCCGGTACGCGCAAATGATCAATGGCGTGAACTGGTGGGTGGTTACGAAGCTTGACGTGCTTGACGTGCTGGATGAAGTTCCGGTCTGCGTGGGCTACAAGATTAAAGGCAAGAAAGTTGACTCCGCCCCCGCGCTAGCCACCGGATTTGAGCAGGTGGA
>DASXJO010000456.1:0-5151 GCA_036497385.1 Candidatus Angelobacter sp.
CCGCGAGTTCTTTGAGCTTCATAACCAAATGGGTCCTGAGGAAAACTTGCCTAAAGGCGTGATTGTAATGGGAAGAGTGGAAAAGGACAGAGCAAAATCGTAAGACTCGCCATTAAGATTCGATAAACAACTTTTCCTGGCGCGCATCTTCCGCCGTTTTCTTGTGGGCTTCCGGCCGACCGATCACCGCCAGCACATTCAATTCCTGCAATGCTGACCGGGGGACAAAGACACGTTGCGTGTTGCCGCGCGTATCTGGCGGCGTAATAAAAAATCCTTCGGCGCCGACCTGGGTGAGATCGTTGGCCATCAGGCCTTCCAAAATGTCATTGTCAGTGAACTTGAGCCGCACCCAGAGTCCATCGGTACGGGGACGGCTGGTAAAGGTCTTGCGCCCCACGGCGGCAGTGTCACTGAAATCACGCACAAAGTCCACGCTTTTGACCTCGCCCAGGTCAATCAGCACCACTTTGCCGGAGGGATTCAGCAGTTCCAGCTTGCCTTCCACCACGAAATTTGCGGGTGAAACGTATCCGCCCATGGAATCGCGTCCCATTTTGCGCACGATCACCTTTTTGTGGCTGGAGGCCATAATCCATTGATTCTCGCACTGTTTTCGGGGGCATCAAAGATGTCATCCCGCCTTTCCTCGCGACGGGGTAGCCAAAAGGTAACCTTTGTGATAATGTTTCGAGTTTGTTCGAGTCCCTAGGGCAGACGTCTAACTCTTGTATAAAGTGCAACTTACGAAAAACCGGGAGAAGCGGTTTGCCTACCGGCCACTGCCCGGAAGGACAATTGTGTGTTCCTCTAACTGATGGCTGACTTTATTTACCTAATGGAAACCCGGCTCACGCCGGACCAGCAGCGTGCAGTCGCGCTGGTGACCGACGTTGCCCGTGCCCACGAAATGAACATTTACCTGACCGGGGGCGCGGTCCGCGACATTATCAGCGGCTTTGTTATTCGCGATCTCGACTTTTCCGTGCAGGGCAACGCACTTAAGCTGCAAAAGGACTTTGAAAAAGCCGGCACCGTGCTGGAAGCTACTGACGAAGGCACGCGCACGCTGATGTTGCTGCTGCCGGGAAACGTTCGCGCGGAAGTTACCAGTGCCCGATCAGAACGTTATGACAAGCCCGGCAAGCCGGCCGAGGTTACTCCGGGAACAATTTATGACGACATGCGGCGGCGGGACTTTACCGTCAACGCCATGGCGCTCTCGCTCAACCCCGGATCGCGCGGCCTGCTCACAGATCCCTTCAACGGCGTGGCCGATATTGAAGCCAAGGTGCTGCGCGTCCTGCATAACTACGCGTTTTATGAAGAGCCCTCGCGGCTGATCCGCGCAACTCGCCTGGCCTGCCGCTTCCATTGGACGCTGGAAGAGCGTACGCAAGCCCGCTACGACGCTGCCAAAGAAAACAACTACATTGAAAATATTTCTGACCGCGCCGTGGGACATGAGATCGAGCAGCTGGCGCATGAAGATAATCCCATGGAAGTCCTGAAGGCGCTGGAAAAAGAAGGCTGGCTGAAGGTGCTGGTCCCGCACTTCTCCGTGGCCAAGGTGGATACCGCCGGACTAAACCAGGTTTTCAAGGTCAAGCAACAGTTGCAGGAAGTGGGCGTGAACCCAGACGCAAGCCCTATCGTGATGCACTTCCTCACACGCAAACTGCCCGATAAAGATATCGCGGCGATGCAGAAGCAGATCGTGAACAAAGGGTTTGTGGAGCGCTGGAAGCACCTTGAAGACGATGCCAAGGATTTTGCCAAGAAGCTGATGGCCAAGGAACTGGCGCAGCCCTCGCAGACATGGCAATTCCTGATGACGAACCGGCCCGACGCGCTGCTGTTCAACGCAATTACGCCACGCGCGTCCGCGGTGGAGCAGAAGATCAAAAATTTCCTGACCAAGTGGCCGCCGGTCCGGCAGAAACTGCCTTTCCCTGAAATGGCGGAGATGCGCATTACGCCGGAGCATCCGGAATACAAGAAGATATTGGATGAAGCATTCCTGATGCTGCTGGACGGCAAGCTGCGTTCACATACCGAGATTGTGAAGTTCCTGGAACCGTATTCTCCGCCGGAACCGCCGCCACCGCCACCTCCAGTGCGTCGGGGACGAGCGAAGAAGGAAGCCGCGCCCGGAGCGCCCGGAGATCAGGCTCCCAAGAAGCGTGGACGCAAGCCCAAGAATGCAGTGGCAGGCGAAGCTGTGCCTGCTGCGGCACCCGCGACTGAAGCTGCGAAAGCCGCGCCTGCGCTACCAGCCCAAGCCAACACGAAGCAGAAGGCAGCACCTGCTCCAGCGCCGGCGAAGAAGACAGCTCCAGCGCCGGCGCCTGCGAAAAAGGCCGCTCCGGTGAAAGCTGCTCCAGCAAAAGCTTCGGCAAAGCCTGCCGCGAAGAAACCTGCGGTAAAGAAGGCTGCTCCCAAGAAAGCTGCGCCCGCAAAGAAGAAGGGTAAGAAGAAATAGGTATTTCAAAAGGGCTAGAATCAACGGACGCGTTCACTTCAGCGCGTCATCCCGAAGGGCGTTAGCGAGTCCCGCGCTTTCATCAGCGGGCGAGTAGCCCTGAGGGACCTTATTTTTTGCTTTTGCTGAAGTCGATCGGCGTGCCGTCCTTCATTAGTCCGTTTGGATACCAGTCCGCTGCAAGATCCTTCCAGGTAGGATTCACTGATTCGACAAGCTTGTCCTTCTTTTCTCTGCGCCAGCCCTTGATTTCTTTCTCACGTGCGATCGCTGCTTCCACATTCGTGAATTGCTCAAAGTAGACCAGACGATAGCATCTGTATTTCGTAGTGAAATATCCGCCTTGATTGTTTTTGTGCTGCCAGACACGCAGATAGAAAACCGCTGTCACACCGGTATAGAGCACACGCCGTGAAGTGCTACCCATCATGTAAACGTACGAGATCTTTTCCATAGCTAAACAAAAGGTCCCTCAGGGCTACTCGCCCGCTGATGAAAGCGCGGGACTCGCTAACGCCCTTCGGGATGACATTTTAGTCGAGAATAAAATATTACATTGGGCGGTCTTTTAATATTTATATTCACTTATGTGTCCAGAAGCATGACCAGAAGGCCATCGCATCGAGACCACCTCAAGAAGCTTCCCCGAATCTCTGACTGCTTTATCATTACAGCCATGCTGAAACAGAATCGATGGGCAATGCTCGCGGGAATATTGTGCCTGCTCAACGCAGTCGCGAGCGCGCAAGACCAGTCTTTAACGGCAGTTCGCAATGCTGTCCGCGAATATCGCCAGCAGCATGAAGCAGAGATCGTGCGTAGCTTTGCGCAATTGCTGGCGTTGCCAAACGTCGCCAGCGATACGCCCAACATCGCGCACAATGCAGATGCAGTCAGCAAGATGCTGGAGCAGCGCGGGTTTCACACGCAGAGACTCACTGTCAGCGGCGCTCCTCCGGTAGTTTATGGCGAACTCAACACGCCGGGAGCGAAACACACATTGCTCTTTTACGCGCATTATGACGGCCAGCCGGTAGATAAAGCGCAGTGGGCCAGCGATCCATGGCAGCCAGTGTTACGCGATGGTCCGGTGGATGGCAACGCAATTCCGCTTGAATCGCTAAAAGGCCCGCTGAATCCGGAATGGCGCATCTATGCGCGCTCGGCCAGCGATGACAAAGCGCCCATTCAGGCTGTGCTTACGGCGATAGACGCGCTACGCGCAGCGAAGATTCCCATCGACGTGAATGTAAAAGTATTTTTTGAAGGCGAGGAAGAAGCAGGATCACCGCATCTGGCGGAGGTGTTTCAGCGCTACAGCAATTTGCTGAAAGGCGACATATGGATTCTTAGTGATGGCCCAGTCAATCAGACGCGACGCATGCAGCTTTACTTTGGCGCACGCGGTGTGACTGACCTGGAACTCACGGTCTACGGTCCCGGCCGCGTTCTGCATGACGGCCATTACGGCAACTGGGCGCCGAATCCGGCGGCCGTGCTGGTGGATTTGCTGGCGCACATGCGCGACGCTAACTCCCACATTCTTATTCCAGGATTTTATGACGATGTGCGGGCGCTGACTCCGGCTGAGCGGCAGGCCATTGCGCAGAGCCCTGACGTGGATACTCCACTGAAACAGGAGCTTGGGCTTGCCTGGACTGAGAGCGCAGGCGCTTCCCTGCCGATGGCGATCACGCAGCCGTCCCTGAATATTCGCGGCATTGAGGCTGGGCACGTCGAGGAGAAAGCGCAGAACGCCATCTCCACCACGGCAAAAGCATCCATCGATTTCCGGCTGGTGCCAAACCAGACTCCTGAGCGCGTGCACCAACTGGTGGAACAGTTCATCACGCAGCAGGGTTTTTATATTGTGCGGCAAACGCCCGGCATCGAAACACGCCGCCAGCATGCCAAAGTTATCAAGGTGAGCTGGGGGCCAGGATACAAGGCGGCACGAGTGGCGATGGACGATCCCGCAGTGCAGCCGGTGGTGAGCGCGATGGAAGAGACGCTCGGTTCGCCGGTGATTAAGATGCCGCTGCTGGGCGGCAGCGTTCCTATGTATCTATTTACTGATGTGCTCAAGACCCCGGTAGTGGGTTTGCCCATTGCCAACCACGACAATAATCAACACGGCGCAAATGAGAACCTTCGCCTGCAAAATCTGTGGGACGGGATTGAGGTATTCGCCGGGATTCTGGCTGGAGCGGAGAAGAACTGGAAATAGAGAGCGCCTGTTTTTTCGATGACAAAATTTGCACTGTACGCATCTAACGGTGAATGCCTGCAAACGGACATCGACTAGGTTTTTTGATTATTGAAGCAGAGCGTGTAGACGGGCTTTCCACGCGCAAACTGCTGCTGGAATCTGCCAAGCACAATGTGCTGACAGCGTATTCCGGCAAGGAAGGCGTGGAGATGTACAAACGTTTTCCGAATGTCGATGCCGTCTGCATTGAAGCGGAGCTGCCGGACCTGAAAAGCTCGACGGTTGCCGAGAGCATACGAAAAGTTAATCCGAAAGCCCGCATACTTGGCTTGAGCCCACGGCTTGCCGCCCTTTGTAAATGGGCAGACAAGACCATTGACTCCCATGATCCCAGTGCACTGCTGGAAGTGCTGGAAGAAATAGGCGGCCGCACGGATATTTGATTTGCTTGCTTTCAGCG
>DASXJO010000457.1:0-8009 GCA_036497385.1 Candidatus Angelobacter sp.
ACCAGTACAGCGGGCGGATTATCCAGTTCGCAAATGCCCAGGTGTTTGGCGCGTCTGTGTTCAATTACACGCGCAACTTCGCCTATATATGGGACGAAATTAAGTTACCGATTACGTATGCCAGCAACATAAAAGCGGCGACGGAGATACTGAAGAGTGTGGGCGGCGAATATACGCGCGAGTTCATGCAGGACGCCGAACCGCAAATCGAAAGAATGCAGCGCATTTTCATGGTGCCGCGCTTTGAGGTTGAGCCCGTGGTCTTTATGAAAGTCACAGACAACTGGGTGGAGCTAACGTTGCGATACCTGGTGGACCCCAAAAAACGGCGTAGCGCCAGCAGCTACATGTTCGGCGAAATCTTCCAGCAAATCCGCGAGCACAAAGACATTGAGATTGCCTCCAGCACTATGACCCTCACCGTGCAGCAGGGCGGGCTTTCCAGCGAAGATCGTAAAGACGAAGATCGCAAAGACAACGAACCCAAGGCAGCGTGAGTGTCGCCGAATTGGCAAACAGCGCACTGTAAAAAAGGCCTCGAATCGAGGCCTTTTGCTGAAAGTGGTTCCTGTTTAGTGCTGGCCCCAGAGCGTGAGTTCGGGTCTGACCGAATTGGTTCTGGCCTTGCCGTACCACAATTCAAAGCTCTGAACAAAGCGGTCGCCTTGCAGCGCAATGGCCCGGCTTTTGCCGCCCCGCCGAATCACGTCTCGCACCTGCAGAACTTCAGGCGCGCCATTCCCGTAGTGGACTACGATCCGATCAAATTCAATTGGCGCGTTCTTGACGCGAATCTCCAAAAAACGGTAACGTCCAGCGGCCTTGCCAATTTCAATATTGTCATGATCGTGCTGGCCGTCAACGTGGGCCTGGCCCAGGTAAACCCAGTCGGATGCCTGCGCTGACGGAGCGACATAGATTAAAAGTGCAAGGACAAAAAACGGAATCAAGAGCTTCTTCATTTTCATTCAGTTGTTCTCCTCGTTGGACTGCTTTTCTCTGAATCCCGGCAACTCTGTTGTTGTTCCACTAAGCGATCAAAGTCCTGAAATCGTTCCGCTTCCATGAAACCCAGCCCAGCTACGTAAGTTGCTGGATTGCGCTGAATAAAATGTGGCGCATCGGGCGCGAGTTCAGAACTGGTCCGGCGGTTTGCCACCATGATGATGATCGTCACCGCTGCCGCCGTCGGAGCCAGATCCCGATCCGCCGTCAGAACCAGAACCTGATCCCGAACCAGAGCCCGATCCGGACGAATGGTCTCCGTCACCTGAACCCGACTGATGCCCGCCGCTATCCGGATCGCCGCCGCCGTGGTGTTCGCCTGGATCGCGCTGATCAGATGCGCGGAGGCTCTTGATCGGATCATCATCGTCGCTCAAGGTGCTACCGTTGTCGCGGCGGCTCGGCCGGTCAAGCTGCGGACGCAAATCCTGAGTGGGGCGGGGAACTTCCGGACCGCCTTCCATGCCCACACGACTGGAAAAACCAGCAGTAATCATCACAGACTGTCCGCGACCAGTGACTGCCTCAAGCTCCACAACGCCTTCATCCACGTCAACTTCAGTGAAGCCGCGACGATCCACTTCAATGTCAAACTTCGTTCCACGGACGGAAATAACCGCGCTGGGCGTTCCAATCTGGAAGGCCGGCGATCCGCCCATACGCTTTTGAATCTGCGTGCGCACGCGACCCATGAGGAGCTGGAAATATTTCCAGCCGCTGGTTTCGGGCTGCTTCAACAGAAGCTTGGTGTGAGCGCGGACCAGTACATCGCTTCCGTCGGAGAGCTTCAGCAACAGGCGGCCATCATCAGTGCTCACGGTTGTATCCGGCGGCAGGATTTCGCCGCGAACAGGAGCGGCAAATGCCTGCGCGGGAAGCTGAATGCTGACTTTCCCCTTAAAGTCGGAAATAGTTGCCCCGGCAAAGGGGGCGCTGGCCGTGGCCGCTGGAGAAGATTCCTGGGCTACTGCGGCCGCGCAGTACAGCACTAAGCCGATAAGCGTAAAAATCGATTTGTTTTTCATGGTGTCACCTCTGAAACTTCGCAGGCGCCGCGCGGCAGTGTGAATGCGAACGTGGTGCCTGCAGATTGATTACTAGTTACGTGGACCCTTCCGCCGTGTTGCTGGGAAATGCGGCGGACAAAACTTAGCCCCAAACCCCATCCGGGAATGGATTCGCTGCGGGCGGGGCGATAAAAACGTTCGAATAATTGCTCCAACTCGGCTTCCGGAATGACCGGCCCCGAGTTTTGCACTTCAAACTGTACTTCCTCGCCGGAAGAATGCACGCGCATCAGGACCTCTGTGCCGCCGGCGCCGTATTTGATGGCATTGCTGACCAGATTGAGCAGAGCGCCGGAGATCAGCGTTTCATCGCACTGCAAAAATCCGTCGTCGCAATCGAGTTCCGCTCTGACCGTGACCTTGGCTGCGGCGGCCAGAGGCTGCACCACCTTTTGCACGTGCTCCACCATTGTGCTGATGCTTGTTCGCGTCAGGCGCAACGGTCGCGCTCCGGAGTCCAGCCGCAAAACTTCCAGATAAGTGTTGATCATGGCCACAAGGCGATTGGTTTCGCGAAAGATGGTGGAAGGAGCTTCACGCGTCGCCGGAGAGTTGGGATAGCGCATTAGAAGTTCAGAAAAGCCTTGAATCGAGATGAGCGGCGTGCGCAGTTCGTGCGTAACAAAACTCAGCGCTTCAGATCGCGCCTGGTCACGTTGACGACGAGCCGTGATGTCCTCCGCGACCAGCAACAGCGCGCCAGCTTCAGCAAAAGACGTCCACGGCAGACGGACGGCGTGGAAAAGCCAGAGCTCTTCGCCGAGAGAAACTTCGTTTTCCGCCCATGACGCCGGCTGCGCCGATAATTCAGCCAACTCCTGCCAGCCGCCCGCAAGCTGCGCCACAGCCGAGAGCTTGTCCATTGCAAGCGCATGCCGGATCCCAAAGGCCTTCCACGTTTCATTGCTGAAAAGCAGCTCACCATCAGCACCGTAAACGGCAAGGCCTTCATTCATGGTTTCAAGCAGCGTCTGGTTGAACGAATAAAGGGAGGATAGTTCCGCTTGAAGGTCTTTGAGCGCCGCCAGCTTCCAATGCAGCCGATCCGAGGCTGGCCATTTGGCAAGGTCAGTGCTGGACTGCGCCGGTTTAAGCTGTCCGTAATGCGGACTGATGGCGGTTCGCAGCTGTTGCAGACGCGACGTGACTTCGCGATCGACGATCAGCAGATTTTCCAGTTGAGCGATCGGCGCAGCAAGTACGCCGGCGATCAATAATGGTCCATAAGCCAGCAGGCGATGAAAATCTGCAAACAGAAAATATGCCGCCACATACACGCCGGCCAACATCCCCACAAGAACCAGCAGACCGCGCACCCCGGGATAACGCACCACCACCCAAAGCGATATGACGCTCATCAAGACTAAAACCGTGAGCTGGCCAAAGTTGCCAATTTGTGAAAGGATCCTGCCGCTCAATGCCATGTCTGCCACGTTGGCGTTAATTTCCACGCCGGGCATGGGCAGCTGGTTGCTGACGGAAGTGATAAGGCGATCGCTAATGTCGATACCGCCAAAGCCAATCAGCACTGCTTTGCCTGCGAGTTGTGGCGCAGATTTGCCGCCCAGGAGATCACCTGCGGAAACCACGACGAATGGCGGATTTGCCTCTCCCGGCTCAAATTGGGGTCGGTAATCTATGAGCATGGGCGGCAGCGAAGCCATGCGCTCAACGCCGGGCAAGTTTGTGTCGAGAACAAGTTTCTTGCCCAGCACTCCAGGGTTGGCTAGTTCAGCCAGCTTGAGCGCAAAAGCGGGACGCAATCCGTCCGCGCTTGGTTCCTGCACAGGTATGCTGCGGCAGAGTCCGTCAAAATCGATAATCGCTTGTACGTGCCCGACACCTTTGGCCGCCTGCGCGAAGCGGGGAAGCGGGTCCATCCATAAGTTGCCTGTGGGTGACGTTGAGATTTTCGCCGCCAGAACAATGTTGGGAGCAGACTGAATTGCTGCGGTCAACGCGGAATCATTCGCTTCATCCTCAAGCTCAGGTAAAAGGACATCTACCCCAACGGCTTTGGGATTTTGCGCGCTGACGGCGCGAATAAGTTTAGCCAGCTCTGCTCGTGGCCACGGCCAGCGCCCATGCTGCTCCAATGTGGCATCATCGATCAGCACCAAAGCGACATGGCTTGAGGTCGGTAACGGACGCCGCACGCGGAAGAAAAAGTCGTTGAGCTTTTGGCTCAGCGTGGAAACCGGGAAGCTCAGGCTGACCAGGCACACCAGTCCCAGCAGGATGGCGTTGAGCCTGATCCAGCGGCCCCAAGTGATGGGCTTGGCCTGAGTCGGATTGGAGAAAAGCTTCATCGCTGAACCAGATGTACTTCTTGCAATCAGCCGACCATAAAATCAATTCCCAGCCGGCGCGCCTTCTGGTACAAAGTCTTCCGTTCAATGCCGAGCGCCCGCGCGGCTTTAGACTTGTTGCCCGCGTGCTCCTGCAACACGCGCAGAATATGTTGGCGCTCCATGTCTTCCAATGACGAAGGAGGAGTTTTGTCGGGAAGTCCGTTGGTGCGGACCATCTGGCGTTCGCGCTCCACGTCCGCTACACCGATTTCTCCTGAGGAACAGAAAATGCCAAGGCGCTCCACCAGATTTTCCAGTTCGCGGACATTTCCCGGCCATGATGCGTTAGCCAGCATCTTTACCGCGGAATCCGTAATGGTGATATTGCGCTTGCTCTTTTGGTTAGAGCGTTTCAGGAAATGTTGAACAAGTAACGGAATGTCTTCACGGCGCTCTTCAAGCCCGGGAAGATTGATCACCACTACGCTCAGGCGATAGTAAAGGTCTTCACGGAAGCGGCCTTCGGTCATCAGCTTGGTCAGATCGCGATTGCTGGCGGCGAGAATTCGCACATTGATCTGTGTGTACTTGTGCGAGCCAACGCGGCGGATTTGCTGCTCCTGCACCGCGCGCAGAAGGTTGACCTGGAAGCCGGGCTTGGTTTCAGAAATTTCATCCAGAAACAGCGTGCCGCCGTGGGCCGCTTCAAACAGGCCAGGACGGCTGCTGTCGGCGCCGGTATATGCGCCTTTTTCATGGCCAAACAGCTCGCTTTCCAGGATGTTTTCCGGCAGAGCGCCGCAGTTGACGGGAACAAATGGCTTCTCCGCGCGTGAACTATGGTCGTGCAACGCACGCGCCACCAGCTCTTTGCCCGTGCCGCTTGCGCCCAGGATCAGGACGCTGGCTTCAGTGGGAGCGACGCGCGCAATGGCGCGATAGACTTCCAGCATCTTCGGCGTGCGTCCGATGATGGATGTCTCCGGGCCTTCGTCGACGGTAGCGGTGGTCTCACTAGAGGCACGTTTGCTGGCCTGCACTCTTCGTACCAGTGCCAAAAGATCGTCGATGAGCAAGGGTTTGCCGAGATACTCAATGGCTCCCGAGCCAAGAGACTTGGTCACAGTCTCAACGCTGGTATGTGCCGTCATGATTACGCAGGCGCACTGCGGCTGCAGGAATTTGATAAGGTCAAGCACGTTGAGTCCGTTGGCGGTGCCTAGATAGAGATCCAGCAGCGCCAACTGCACCGGTTCCTGGCGCAGGATTACGTCTGCCGTTGGCACACTGTTGGCGGTGAGGCATTCATAACCCTCAGCGGCCAGCACGGAGCTGAGCAGGCTGCGGGTGGAATCGTCGTCATCCACCACCAGAATTCTGAAGTTACGATTTTTCTCGCTGCCGGACATCCGAAAAGAGCCTTTCTACAGCCTGCTAAGACTGTGACCACGACCTGCATCCATCGAAACTTGTTTCGAAACTTGTCTCTTCAAAACTTGGGTCTTCAAAACTTGTGTCTTCAAAATTTGTAACCCAGCGTCACATTTACGCCGTTGGTGCGGAAAGCGCCCGTTGACTGTATAAGGTGGTAATAGCTGTAGTCCGCGGAAAGGTCCCACGCTCCAAATAGAAAATCGTTTTTCATCACGGCCACGCCGGCGGGCGAGTAGCCGGCAAAATCTTCAAGAATTTCAGCGCCGCCATAACCCATATATTCGCCGCGATAATGCTTGCCTACCCGCATGCGGAACCCAGCCGCGGCAAGGTGGCTGCGATATTGGTTGGGGCTAAAGTATCCATGATTGAGGTCTTTGGTGAAATGAATGTGGCGGAAGGCGTAACCGCCACCGATGGCGAACTTATTGTCATCCCATGGGAACCAGCGCAAAGCTTCTCCCCACTCGCGCTCGCCATGATTGCTGTCAGAGTAGTGATTGAAAGCAAAGCTGCCGGCAACGGAAAAATTATGCCCATGGTAATCGACGTGGGCATGCCAGCCGTGCGCCAGCAGATCAAATGCCGTGGAATCAAATGTAGGAGAAATTGGATAGCGCGAAAAACCGCCGGAAAGGGAAACGCCCTTCAAGGGAAAGAGTTCCAGGTCTCCGCCATAAAGAAGCTGGCTGCTGGTATCGGCAAAACGAACGGCCCCCAGGCTGGTACGCACGGCAATATATTTACCAAGCCGCAGGCGAGTATCGGCGGCGCCGGAGAGCACCGTCTCAGTAAAGGTGCCGGTTTTCCATAGCGATGTTTCATCCATGCCCATGCGGCTGGTGATGTTTTTGCCGAACTGATACACCATTCCCTGGCTGGAATAAACAGAACGGTTTCCTGAAGTGTCTGTGAAGAACGATTCAGAGTTTTGTACGCGATGGAATTTCCGTGGCTGCGCTTCTACAGAGCTGGACGCAAGGTAATCACTGTATTGCTGCAATTGCAGGCTGGTTGGATGCCGTGTAAAGGCCTGCTGTAACTGCGCGCGCGCTTCTGCTCGCTTGCCCTCCAGGGTGAGGTTGTGGACCAACCCAAGGGCAGCGGTTTCGTCATCGGGATCGGCCGTGAGCAATTCGCGATAGAGCCGGTCAGACTCGCGGTAGTTCTCCCGATAGCCAAAAATCTGCGCCAGCTCAAGCTTGGCATTGCGGCTGGAACTGTTGGCCAACAAAATGGAGTTCAGCAGCCCAATTGCCTGGCGATCTCGCTTTTGCTCCACGTAGATTCGGGCCAACTGGATCTGCAGCTCTTCCTGGTTAGGAAACTTGATCAGTCCTTGCTGGATGAGCGAAAGGGCTTTTTGCTCATTGTGTTCGCTCAGGGCTTGCTGGCTTTGAGCGACGATTTGCGCAATTTCCGGTTCGGCTGTCTGTTGGGGAAGTGCTTGCTGCGAAAATAGATGCGGGCTCACCAGCGTGAGCAAGGCCGCAATAATCCTGACGAAAATGGCTTTATGTTTCATGTGTTCGAGCCCGCGTGCTTGGTTTATCTCTATTAGCAGGCAAGTGATCGGCCTAAACCTGTTTTTCAGGCAGATAGACAGGTTTGGACCGTCCGTTGGAGCCAAAAGTGTATCCAAACGACGTACTGGGTGTATCAGATTTCACCACATCTGGAAGGTTTATACAATCCAGAGCTGGAAAGCGAAGGTGCTAGTACCTGGACCGGCAAAATCAGGAAATCGCAGGCCAAAAGACATTAAGAAACAGCAGTACTGCCAGATACGGGATCGGGGAACCGTGATTAGGAAGTTGGCGGTGCGCCACAGTCAAAGCGCCCGGAGGCGGATTTGTCGTTCAATGTAAAGGCGCCGGAGCGCTTGTCGGCATTGATAATAACCGTGCCAAGCCCCATGTAGCTGTCTTCCAGCGCGGTCTTGCCCAGATAGACGGCAATGATCTCATTCTTGTAGGTGCCGGGACCGGAGAAGGGGGCCTTATTGGCGTGCAGCGCATCGGCCATGGCGGAACCAGGTCCAATCGTCAAGGCCAGCGTGGGCATTGAACTGCTTGGGCCAAAGTTGCCGGAGAAAGTATTGTTGCTGAGGACGCGACAAAAGCCTCCAGTCACGGTGCGGGATTTAGGCTTTTCAATGGTTGCTGTCGGCTGGGGCGCGGCAGCGCTGGCGATAAGAAGCATGGCTGCTGCC
>DASXJO010000458.1:0-2660 GCA_036497385.1 Candidatus Angelobacter sp.
GTGTTCTGTATCGTTGCCCCGGCCGTGGTGGCATGGCCTTGCAGCGTTGCGATCAGCTTGTCCATGTCTTCTTCCAACAGGTCAGGCCGTACGATAAACATCACTTCATAAGATCTTTGCATGTTGTCTCCAAACTCTCGATTCTTCAGTGCTTTGGTACTCAGTATTTGGTATTTAGCTGCAAGACCTCGGCTGTTTTTACGGCCGAAAACGGCTTGCATCTTACAAACAAAGCTAAGTACCAACTACTAAGTACTCTCTTCTTCCGGCTTATTCTTTCTATTAAACCTGTTCATGGCGATCAGAATGTTTTCGTTTACGATCACATTCACCGCCTGCGCAGCCAGGTCCAGCGCTTCATCCACTGCCACCATCTGCGACTTGCGAAAAGGCGCGAGTATATATTTCGCTCCGCCTTTTCTCGGATCATCGGGCGCTACGCCAATCCTGATCCGCCCAATCTCTTCCGTCTGCAGCGCGTTAATGATCGATTGCATTCCGTTGTGCCCAGCCGACGAGCCTCGCGCCCGGACTCTTATCATCCCTAACGGCAGATCAAGCTCGTCATAAATCACGATCAAGTCGCGCTGCGGTTCAACTTCATACTTCCTTGCCAGATCCAGTACTGACATGCCGCTCAGGTTCATGTACGTCTCCGGCTTGGCCAGCAGGACCTCTTCGTTTCCGATTCTGGTCCTGCCCGTAAGCGCCTTGCAGTGCCGGTTATCGATTACAACCCCGCACTGCTCGGCGATCCGGTCCACCGCAAGAAAGCCGATATTGTGGGGCGTGAACTGGTATTCGATACCAGGATTTCCCAACCCAACGATCAGCTTCACCGCGGCTACTTCTTCTCTTTGCCGGCAGGAGCTTTTTCGGCTTCAGCGCCCTCTTCGGTCTCCTGCTTGCCCTTCTTAATGACTTCAGGCTCAGCCGGACCCGCAGCCGCATCCGCCGCTGCCGCATCTGGAGTCGCCGCAACTTCTTCCTTCACTGCGGTTACGTGCGCCACGCCCTGATCTTCAGGAGTGATGAACTTGAGCTTGCCGCCGTGCGGCAGGTCTTTCACGCGCAGCACCACGCCAAACTCCAGCGTGGAAACGTCCGCATCAATATGGCTTGGGATATCGCCCGGCAGGCACTCAATTTCAACTTCACGGATGATCTGGTCCATGATTCCGCCCTGCGTTTTTACGCCAGGAGCCTCACCCACCAGATGGATCGGCACCATCACGCGCATCTTTTCGTCCATGGCAATGCGCTTCAGGTCAATGTGCAGGATGCTGCCGCGGACCGGCTCAAACTGCCAGTCCACGATCATGGCCTTGGTTTTCTCGCTGCCCACCTGGAGGTCAAAAATTGTGTTGTGGCCGCTGGCGGAAGCCAGAATCCGCGAAATAACTTTAGGATCAAGGCTCACCGCAACGGTATCTTTCCTTGCGCCGTAAACCACTGCCGGCACGCGACCGCTCACGCGCAAACGCCGCGCTTCATTTTTGCCGCGCGAACTGTCCGGCCTGGGTTGGGCTTCAACAACTTCTACCTGTGCACTCATTTGTCTCTTCCTTCTTCTCCGCTTCCTTCAGTTCATTGTTCTATGCAAACAACGTGCTGACGGAAGTCTCTTCGTGTATGGATTGGATTGCGCGGCCCAGCAGGCCGGCAATCGACAGAACTTTTATTTTGGGCTCGGACTTTGCCGCGCCGGTGAGCGGAATTGTGTTCGTAACCACCACCTGCTCCAGTTGCGATTTCGATATGCGTTCAATTGCCGGCCCGCTCAGCACCGGGTGTGACGCGCAGGCAAATACCTTTGAAGCTCCTGCCAGCATCAGCGCGTCGGCGGTTTTCACCAGCGTTCCTGCCGTGTCAATAATGTCATCGATAATCAAGCACGTCCGCCCACGCACGTCGCCGATCACGTGCATTACTTCGGCCACGTTCATGTCCGTTCGGCGTTTATCCACGATGGCCAGCGCAGCGTCAACCTTCTTGGCGAAGAAGCGCGCGCGCTCCACGCCGCCTGCGTCCGGCGAGACTACAGTCAAATTCGGCAACTGCATTTTCTTGAAATAGTCCACCAGCACCGGCGACGCGAACAGATGGTCCACCGGGATATTAAAGAAGCCCTGAATCTGCGGTGCGTGCAGATCCACCACCAGCGCCCGGTGCGCACCGGCCGTGGTCAGCAAATCGGCAATCAGCTTTGACGACACTGGGACGCGCGGTTTGTCTTTACGGTCCTGGCGCGCGTAGCCGTAATACGGAATCACCGTGGTGATCCGCCGCGCCGATGCGCGCTTGAGCGCATCCACCAACAACAAAAGCTCCATCAGGTGTTCATCCACCGGAAAGCACGTGGGCTGCACGACAAAAACGTCGGCGCCGCGCACATTTTCCATTACCTGGATATAGACCTCGCCGTCAGAAAAACGCGTGACCGTGGCCTTGCCTCGTTCCAGGCCCAGGAAGGTGCAGATTTCGTCGGTCAAAGCCTCATTCGCGGTGCCACAGAAGATCTTGAACTTCTCGTCCGTGCGCGCCCGCTGAGGTTTTTGTTCCTTCGGCTGCATTTCCTGTTTTTTCTCCGGCTTTTGCGTTGCTGTCGCTATCGTCGCCATCGTTTATTCACTCCGTATGAGCTGGTTTGCTACATCGGA
>DASXJO010000459.1:0-3322 GCA_036497385.1 Candidatus Angelobacter sp.
CCGTTGTGGATAGGATCGGTGTTGACGCGCACTGGCGCGCTCCATGTTTTGCCATAGTCGGCTGATGACGAGACAAAAACATCCACGTCACCATTGTTGTAGTCGCTCCATGCGACGTAAAGCTTGCCGCCATGCTTCTTACCTCCGTTCCCGCGCGGATCAATGCCAATCTGGGGAAAGCCGTTGGATCGCGAGACGCCGGTAATGCCGAAATAGCCGGGACCTGCGGGAATGATGAGTCGATCTTTGCTGAAACTTGCGCCGCCGTCATGCGACGTGGCCATCATGATGCCGTCACGCGCGTCCCAGATGGTATACAGCGCGCCATCGGGGCCAACTGCGCCGTGGAAACCTTCCAGTGCGCCGTTGTCATCGCGCGGCAGACCGGGAACGCTGCTCAGCTTGATGGGACTGGACCACGTGATGCCGCCATCGGTAGAGCGGGAGAACATGAGCTCGCTGGCCGCGAGAGTGAAGTGTGTCCATCCGATATAAAGGTTGCCGGCATGCGGCCCGGCGGGGTCGGCGACGATCCAGGGCTTGTCCTCAAAGGGAATTCCCGGAGTTGACTCATGGGAAATCACGGTATGCGCGTCATGCTCCCAGCTCTGGCCGCCATCGAGCGAGCGCCGGATGAAGATGCCATTGCGTGTTGCTCCATGCGCCCAATAGTTGGTGCTGCCGAGCTTGTCAAAAGCGATGTAACAAAGAATGGCGTGGCCTGCGGCATCATATGCCAGCGAAACGTCGCCGGAGATGCGGTACATTCCGGGCGCAGTCCCTTCGGTGATCTTCCACGTTTGCCCGCCATCATGGGAATAAGCGGCGCTCGCATTGACTTGCCATGCCACCACAGCCTGCTGCGGATCTTTTGGATTCACCGCGATGGCCGGCTCATTAAAGTAGCCGGGCGCAGGCGTTATATCAGCCACGTGGGCGCGCGGCGCGGAAGGCAATGGTTGCGCAAATGCGGCACCGGAGCAGATAACGAACAACAGAATTGGGATTCTCATAATTTTGAAATCGCAGTTTAAAATCGCAGTTTGAAATCGCGACACATTCTAAATGAAGCTTGCCTTGTGCTTACCGTCGCTCAGCGGCTCCGTCTTTAAATAAGAGGATATAATCGGCGTTCACGCTGATCAGATCCTTCCAGAGGTGCAAGCCACATGCGCAAACTTCTTTCCCTTATAGCCGGACTGGCAATGCTGTTGTGCTTTTCATCCAGCGGTTCAGCCGCCAACCCGGCAGAACCCGCCGCTCCAGCCCAGGACGGCACCATGCCCGCGCTGACCGCCATCGCCGGCCAAGGCATGATGAGCGCAGAAGCTTATGACGACCTGGAAGAACTTTCCGACTACATTGGCGCACGCGTCACCGGATCGCCGGAAGCCGGCCAAGCCATTCAATGGGGCTTGCAGAAGATGCGCGCCATGGGACTTGAAAATGTTCGCGCGGAAAAATGGCAAATCTCGCGCGGCTGGACTCGCGTTTCCGCTTCGGCAGAACTGGTGATTCCCATCCATCGGCGACTCACCGTCGATTCCATGGGCTGGGTCGGCTCCACCAAAGAAGGCGGAGAAGAGGCTGAAGTTGTGGCCGTAAATTCTAATCACCTTGAAGACGAGATGAAGAACAATTCCGCTTCGTGGTCCGGCAAGGTGTTGCTGATCGTGAAGAAAGGCGCTGCGCCGCCGCCGAACCCGAACAATTTTGCCCGCTTTGGCGACTTCCTGAAGAAAGCGCATGACGCTCACGCCATTGCCATCATCGGAGGACAAGGCGGCGGATTTCCCGCAGGCATGCACCTTACTCATACCGGCGCAATGGGTTTTGATACGTACTATGAAATCCCAGTCGTCAGCATGATTGCTGAAGACCAGCAGCAGATCGGCCGTTTTCTTGATCAAGGCAAGCGCGTGCGCATGCAGATCAACGTACAGAATCACGTAACCAGCGGACCGGTGGACTCTGCCAACGTGGTTGGTGAAATTCGCGGCACCGAGCATCCGGAACAGGTGATTGTTGTGGGCGGCCACCTTGATTCCTGGGACCTGGCAGACGGCGCCACCGACGACGGATGCGGCGTAGCTACAACTCTGGGCGCGGCCAAGGCCATTAAGCTGAGCGGCTTCAAACCCAAACGCACCATCCGTTTTGTGCTTTTCACCGGTGAAGAGCAAGGCCTCCTGGGCTCGCTGGCTTACACCAAAATGCATAAAGACGAACTGCCTAACCACGTTGCCGCGCTGGTCCTAGATAACGGCCAAGGTCCCGTGGTGCGCCTTGATATGGGCGGCCACGACGACCTGATTCCCGCTGTCACAAAATTCGCTGACTCAGTAAAGTCATTTGGCGAGGTTGAAGTCGACGACCGCACCGTTTTTGGCACTGACGCAGGTCCATTCATTCTCGTCGGTCTGCCCGGCATCAACATGGGTCAGGATTCGCCCGAGTACAAATTCACGCACCACTCCGCCGTGGATACCTTTGACAAAGTAAAGCCTGACCTGCTCACCCGCGATGCCACCGTCATGGGCCTGACCGCTTTCTGGATCGCTGACCGCCCTGAGCGCCTGGCCAGCCCGTGGCCTCCGGAGAGGACCGCCAAAATGCTGGTGGAAAAACACAATGACACTATGTTGAAGTCTTATGGCATCTGGCCGTTCGGTGATCTAGGCAAGCCCGACGATAAGAAGCCCGCGACGCCGAGCGGAGGGGAGAACTAAACAAGAGATTGTTCGCCTTTTCTGATCAGTGTCATCCGTGTGAATCAGTGGTTAGGGGTTTTCCGATCTTGGGCTGTTCTCCGTGTCTCTGCTCCTCCGTGGTACATTTTGTTTGCCGTTCCGAATGGAGGTGTCCGGGAAGAATATTACCGGAAAACCACTAAAGCCATGGTTCAAGCATGATTCAACATACAAGGATGTTGGGATGATCGGTACACTTAGAATTGCTCTGGTAGGCGCCTTCCTGTACGTGGCCTTTTGCGTCCTCGTGAGACTTGCAGCAATCGGCCTGGCGAGGTACAAAGGCAGCGTCGGCATCGATTTGAGTCGGCCGATGTTGTTCCTCTTGAGTTTGTCAGTGTGGATATTTGCTTTTTCGGTTGCCTATTGGATATTAAACGCGACACGACGCTAACGTTGTACCCTCTGATCTTTGTGGTCGCATGTTTCAAGGGGATCGGAATCATCGGGTTAAACGGCTGCGCTTGTGGGTGCTTGTTGGCGGGGTATATACCTCTTCTTTACTACGCAATCCAAGTGTAACCTACGTACCTGCGATCGCAGTTCCCTACGAACGGCTCTAATTGTCAATG
>DASXJO010000460.1:0-11643 GCA_036497385.1 Candidatus Angelobacter sp.
CGGCGAATTAACCTACCGCATGGGCAACCAGACCAAACGGGTCGCGGTGGCATGGGGCTTTGCTGAGGTCCTGCAAGCCAAAGTGACGATTTTGGCGGAGGCGGCGGAAAAAGCCGAAGAGATAGATACCGCGCGCGCCGAGGCAGCGAAGAAAAAAGCCGAAGCCGAATTGCAGAAGGCCGGTCCGGAAGGCAACGCGGAAGCCCAGGCTGCATTGCAGCGCGCCAGCGCACGGCTGGATGTGGCAGGCAAACCCAAGAGCTAGCGAGCACCAATCAGCTTCTTCGGCAGCAGATAAGTAAATCCCATAAAAACCTCCCACCGTGTGCTGGTGGAAGTAAGACCGCGATTGAAGCCTATGTCAAAAACCAAGTTCGGCCGTGGCGTGTAGGTCGGTCCAAAAAGGAAGCCGGCAGCGTGTCCATTTTGAAATGGCTGGGTGAAGTGCCAGAGTTCGCCGCCCAATCCGAAGTGGCGTGACAATGCATGGGCAATGGAAAGCGTCTGGCCGAACTGTGCGCGATGCCGCGCGTCCTGAATCTGCTCATTGAACATGGCGTTGGTATCAATGTGGAATCCAACTATATCTGTTGAAACCAGAAAGATTGCCGATTGGCGATTGGAGCCGATGTCTAGATCTGGAGCGGTGCCGCCAAAAACTCGCCGGAAATAACTCACTGCAACGGTCGGACGCTCCTTGGTGCCGGGAAGCAGCACTGCCTGAACTCCCGCCGATATGTCGCCAGGATCATTGGATCTCAAATCCCCAAGATCTGAATGAGCGAAAGGCTGAGTTTGCAGAAGCAGCTCCACCCGCTGATTCACTGACAACTTCATCACTTCATTGAAGCTTATTTGGTTGGGCAGATCAGGAGAATGCTCCGCTCCCAGGACACCGGTTTCAAATTGCAGATAACCCACTGGCGTGAGCGTAGCCGGTGTGGAAACCGTCGGGCGTCCGGGATTGGCTTCCTGCGCCCATGCGGCTACAGCGAGATATGAAAATAGTATGGCGGTGATCGTCTTCCGCAAGTAGTCTCCCCGACCGCTCAAGAAAATGTTGTTCGCAATAATTTAGCTGAATAACTCGATAGACAAAGAATTTATTCCATTTTTGTTGCTGCGATTTTCAGGGATGATTTAGCTGCGTCTTCAGGGCACGGCTTTGGAACCATCTCAGGCCGCTGAGTGTTTGGTTTCGCGCGAGGCGCCAAAGACCATTTGATTCAACTCCAGCGCGTTCTGTGCTGCGTAACCCGCCTGGTCGTTATCAAAGTAAATATAGATGGCCTTCAACCTCGCCGACCACTCTTCAATGCGCCGCGCCCATTCGCGCAGCTGCGCGTGGCTGTAACTGCCCTGATATTTGCCGGCATCGGGACCGTGGAGCCGGACATAAGCGAAGTCGGCGGTGATATCGAATGGCGTGTGATAGCCCGCAAGCTCGTAGATGCAGAAAGCTGCGTTGTAGCGCTCCAGCAGCCGGTTGACCTCCGGGGTGATCCAGCTCAATTCACGAAACTCAAAGGCGTAACGACGCTCGCGCGGCAAAATTTCCAGCAGGCCTTTCAGCCGCTCAAGATTTAACTTCCACTTTGGCGGAAGTTGAAAGAGCACAGGTCCCAGCTTTTTGCGCAGATGCTCAGCGCGGGGAAGAATGTTATCGAGAGCATTTTCAGGATCTTTAAGCTTCTTATTGTGCGTGATGAATCGGCTGGCTTTTACAGCGAAGACAAAATTCTGTGGTGCAGCGTCTCGCCAAGCTTCAAAAGCTTCAATTGAGGGCAGGCGATAGAAGCTGTTGTTCAATTCCAGGGTATCAAAGTGCTGGACGTAGTAATCGAGCATCTTTGATGCGGGCGTCTTTGGCGGGTAAAACGTGCCTACCCAGTGCTTGTAGTGATAGCCGGAAGTGCCGATGCGAACGTCGCAGGACATGCTGCTTAGTCCGATGAAACTGAGTGGCGGAATGTTGCAGCAAAGCACTCGGCAATCAGCACTCAGCAATCAGTCCTGACCCTGCCTGGTGCATACAATGTAAACCTTTGAAACGCAGAGGAACGGAGGTAACAGAGGAACTTTTGGTTGGAAGCTTTGGTTTCATGCCTTTAATTCCTCCCCTTACTCCTTTCCTCTGTTTCTTCAGGCTTTGCATTTTATCGATGCTGAGTGCTGAGCGCCAACACCTTAACTCTTTATTTCTGGTTCGGCGCTTTGGCAGCGACAAAAGTGGAATCCACCTTCCTAAAAGAGATGTAATCGGATCGATCCCCCGTCGTAAATGGATGGATTACAGGGAATCTGATCTGGTCCGTCTCATTTCATTGGCAAACATCACGCTTCGCCCTCAATTGGCGCACCTGCGGGATGTAACCACATACCGGCAATTTAAATCCGGCGGTGGCTAGAGACTACTTCAGCTTTGGCGCAATGCGCCAGTGAAAGCGGCCCGAAGGTATTACTTCCGCAACATGAACCCAGCCGCCTATAGCGCCAGAAGAATGCGAATCATGGGTGAAAGTGTTACTACGGAAAGCGGTTCTATGGTTGCGAACCACAATCGCTATCCTCGATGAAAGCGCCATCCTGAACTGAGAAGTCCTGGATACCCTATGGTGCAGCGGAGCCGACCCTTCGGCTTCACGGAAACGGTGTCAAAATACTTTGCTGTTCGCGTGGCTCACCTCAGGATGACGCGCCGCGGGGGTGAGATGTATGTTGGACCGGAAATGCTTCCCGCAGGTCTGAACATCTGAGCGCCTGCTCCACCCCGTTTGATTTGATCAATGTTGTCAGTGTGAATCAGTGGTCAGCCTCATTTTTTTAGACAAAGGTGTGGTAGGCACGATCCAATATTGCCCAGCTCACACGAAAAAGAACACTGTACTATTTCGCAATTGATTCGCAAACCGAAGAGAGCTAATATACCGCATGGATGTTTGTAAACTGGTAGATTTCCTGCTCGTCACCGAGTCCCCGGATGGGATGGAGCACCCTGGGGTCGAGTGGGATAAACCTACGCCAAACTGGATGGTGGGATACTCGGGGAGGGGCAGGGGGAGCAATCGCCGGAATCGCCGACATCGCGCGTCATCGCCGAGATAGGAATGCACATTCAACTAAAATCGCTGACGCTAGATGTCAAGATACGATCTTTGATAATTTAGGTAGTGGCTCATTTTGGGTTTAATGAGCTTTATCAGAACCCGCAAGCACAAGGTCCTTCGGTCCTACTCGCAAGCTGAAAAAAGCGCTTTGCTCGTTTACGGACCTCAGGATGACGAATTTCAGTAGCGGTGAAATTGATCTCAAACTGACCCACTACCACAATCTATGTACAGCCAAGCCCAGATCGGAAACCCCCGGGCGCGGCTGAAGAGATCCTTCGGCCATGGCTGCCGGTGGCAAATCGAGGTGAAACCGTGGCCCAGCCCAGGAGGGCAAGTCGGGAAGGGTGCAAAATGTATCGTTACTGAAAGAACTCCAGCATGGTCGCCGCGGTAGAGGAATTGCCGGGATGGTCGGCAACCGCAAGCAGGTCCAGTATGAGCCGCAGCGTGCTTTGGTGCTGATACGTTGTGGTGGACTTGAAGGCGGATTTGACGTGGGAGCCAGCCATGACCCAGGCAATTTTGCCGCCGCCATTCACAACATCCACGTCTAACGATTCGTCGAAGACAATGATGAAAACGCTGTTGGCGAGCGCCGGCGACTTGATCAAGGGATCGATATTGTTTTTCAGCCAGTTGTCGGCTGCCGCGAGTTTATCCGTGTCCAGACAGGCGGAGCCGCCAGCGGGACAGTCGTGGGCGTCGTCTTCCGCGTTGGGAGCAATGAAAGCAAAGTTCGGCAATGTGCCGGCGGCCATATCCGAAGCGAGCTGGGTGAAGGGCACCAGGTTTGCAGTTTCGGCGCTTGAGCCCAGAACATCGGTCATGTAAGCGAATGGGTTATGGTGTTTGAAATATGGATACACATCACCGCCGGTGTAACCAACGGAAGGCAGGCTCTCCATATAGGCTTTCCAGGTTTTGCCCGCAGAGGCAAAGGCGCGCGGAATGCTATCTGAGCTTACCGTCCCGGGAAAAGCGTCATTATTGGTTTCAATATTGCCAGTGGTGAGCATGAAGTAGTTGCCGATGGAAGGATGCGTGTTGGCAAAGTAATTTGTTGCCAAAGAATGCTGCGCGGCGAGCGAGTTCAGGTACGGCATAAAAGGACTGCCAATCACCTGGCTGAACGCGTGATTCTCAAGCACGACCAAAAATACGTGGTCGGCAGCAGGGAAGGTTGCAGGCGTGGGTGATGGAATGGGACTTGGGCTTGGCGTTGGAGCTGGGGTGGGCGTTGCAGTTGTTGTGGAACCTGAGGCACTAACGGCGCCACCGCCGCAACCTGCCGCAAGCAAGAAAAGAGAGCAGAACAGAACACAGCCTACGATCTTTAGGCACATGGGAACGATCTCCTGCACACAGCGGCGTTAGATGCAGCAGAGCTGCTGGATGTTGGTCTTATGCGGAAATGCTGGTTTAACAGGCGGATTGTGGCCCTAAAAGCAAGACCGGTCAATTGCAGGTAGTGGGTCAGTTCGAAAAAGGATTCATCGCTGATGCGACGAACGTCTGCCTGAAGGCCCGCAATTGCACCCCAGCCCACGCAAAAACGGCGCGGTCCTGACTTTGACTTTTGGGAAGGCTAATACATTACCGGGATCGGGGACGGGGCCTCAAACGCCGTCCCCTTCCCCGAACCCCAACCCCCTGCTGGACAACAACGAGGGTGCACTATGACTCTCTTGACTGTCTCAAATCAGGGGTTCACCGTTCACAATCACATGTGTGGGATAAACTTTCTGTCTCACCTCAGGGGTGCACCTCAAAGTCCACGCCAAACTGGGATGGGGTGGGATGGCGTGGGATACCCCTGGAGGGGGCAGAGGGGTGGCTTCGCCGGTTTAGGTCCTTCATTCGCGACAAAAAAGGCCGCTCTTTCAGGATGACGGGTTGAGACGCGACGGTTTTGCGTCGCGTGGCTTAAAGCTCTGAGATCGCCGGGATCGGAAAGGCAAAAGCGCACTGCGGAGGCGCGGAGGAAAACCGAGGTCGGAACAAGGCAAAGACTTACCACTAACTGACACGGATGACACTGATCGGAGAGCAGATAGTAATTCTGGTTCGATCCAGTTCAATGGATGGCGATAGGGCTCCCTCGCTTCGCTCGGGATGTGCATCACTCCCCAGACCTTGCCAACTCCACGGCCCGCACCAGCGCCTGGGCCTTGTTGAGACATTCCTGGTACTCGCTTTCAGGGACTGAGTCGGCCACGATGCCGGCGCCGGCCTGCACGTAAGCCTTTTTGCCCTTCATCAGCATGGTTCGGATGGCGATGCAGGAATCGAGATTGCCGGCGAAATCGGCGTAGAGGACTGAGCCGCCGTAAATGCCGCGACGGACAGGCTCGACTTCTTCAATGATCTCCATGGCCCGAACTTTGGGCGCGCCGGTAAGAGTGCCTGCGGGAAAGCAGGATGCTAGGGCGGCGATGGGCGTGAGGTCGGCGCGGAGCGTCCCTTCTACGGCGGAGACCAGATGCATCACGTGCGAGTAGCGCTCCACGAACATCAGGTCACGGACCTTGACGCTGCCAAAGTCGCTGACGCGGCCAACGTCATTGCGGCCCAGGTCGACGAGCATTACGTGTTCTGCGCGCTCTTTTTCGTCGTGACGCAGCTCTTCTTCCAGGCGGCGGTCTTCGGCTTCATCACGGCCGCGTTTGCGCGTGCCCGCAATGGGACGATATTCAAGTTTGCGTCCGGTCACGCGCACCAGCATCTCCGGAGACGAGCCCAGAACGGTCATCTCTTCACTTTGTAACCCCTGCATGCGCAGGAAATACATATACGGCGAAGGATTCACGCGCCGCAACGCCCGATAGATATTCAGCGGCTCAACACCGGGCTCAAGCTCAAGCCGCAAAGATGGGACGGCCTGGAAGACGTCGCCGGCCATGATGTATTGCTTGATTTTTTCCACGGTGCCGATGAAATGCTTTTTACTCACCGACACCGCAACCTTCACCTTGCCTGCTTTTGCCTTGGCCGCGCGCAGGTATTTTGCCGGCAGCGGCGCAGACAGTTTCTTTTCGATTCTGGCAATATCGCGCACGGCCTGCGCATAAGCCTGCTTGGGAGATTGCCGGCGCACGTCGGCCGTGGCGATGATGAAAATCTCATGCCGTACGTGGTCAAACGCCAGCAGTCGATCAAAGAACATCAGGTTGCAGTCGGGTATCTGGAGGTCGTCCTTGGCTATAACTGGCAGCTTCTCAATTTCCCGTACTGCGTCATGGGCAAAGAAGCCGACCGCACCGGCGGTAAACGGCGGCAGTCCGGGCAAGTGCGCCGGAGTATGCTCGCGCAAGAGGCCGTCCAGGATCTTGAAGACGTCGCCTTCCTGCTGCGTTTTTTTGCCATTCCGCTCAATGGTGATCTGGCGGCCGCGCGCGCGCAGAACCATGTAAGGTCGCGCGCCAAGAAAGGTATATCGGCCAATCTTTTCGCCGCCTTCAACCGACTCCAGCAGGAACGCGTTTGGCTCGTCGGCGGCCACGCTAAGGAAGGCTGAGACAGGAGTACGCAGGTCGGCGGCAACGGTCTTGGCCACTGGAACCAGTGTTGCCGTCCGGGCCAGCCGGGAAAATTCGTTGTAATCGGGAAAAAGCATCAGGAGGCCTATCTTAATCGATTCGCAAATCATTCAGCTTCACAGCACGAAAGTACACGTACCTGTTGTCCGCGTTAAAGTACACATTTGATTAAGCTAAAAATGCCCAAGCTAGTGGTTTCAGGCATCCTAATTGGTCTATACTTTGCGTCAAATAACAGAAAGCAGAGCATTTCCCGCACAGACTGTTGTGCCCCCTTGGAGTTTCGCGGGACCGAATCAACGGCAGAAGAGGCGCCGGAAAGTAGCAACGGCGTCACAAGGTGAAGACGAATGCTAGTCAGATTCTGGGGCGTACGCGGTTCAACGCCAACGCCTCAATCAGAAAACCTGCGTTACGGTGGCAATACCTCCTGTGTTGAAGTCCGCGTCAATGGGCACATTTACGTTTTCGATTGCGGCACCGGTTTCCGCAACCTGGGCAAGCAGCTCTCTCAGGAAAGAAACGGCCACCCCATCAACGCGCACATTTTTCTTTCGCACTTCCACTGGGACCACATCCAGGGCATCCCGTTTTTCTCGCCGCTTTATAACGACCGCGAGAGCTCTTTCGTCTTTCACTCTTCCAGCCGCACGCGCGGGCTGCAACAGGCTTTGGAAGAGCAAATGGCCGAGCCATATTTCCCGGTCAACATGAGTGACATGGCCGCGCACCGCCAATTCTGCACCATCGACGAAGGCCGCACTCAGCTTGAGGGCTGCACCGTGCAATCCATGTGGCTCAACCATCCACAAGGATGTCTTGGCTTCCGCATGGAAACTCAGGGCAAAGTCATTGTTTACGCCACTGACAATGAGCCCGGCGATCCCGTGTTTGATAAGAGCGTCCGCAAATTGGCTGAAGGCGCTGACCTGCTCATCTATGACGCGCAATATCTTCCTGAAGAATACGCGGCCCGCAAACAAGGCTGGGGACATAGCCACTGGCGCGAAGCTATCAACGTGGTGATGGAAAGCGGCGCGAAGGAACTCATTCTCTTCCACCATGACCCTGACCATTCCGACTCCTGCATTGACTCAGTCGTCAGGCAGGCCCGCGAGCACTATCCCAAAGTCAGGGCAGCGTCGGAGGGAATGGAAATCGTGCTGTAATCTCCCTTGAGGGTATTTTTCTGAAATCTCGAGCGCAGCTCGTTCTAAAACCTCGAGCGTAGCGAGAGGTTTCTATCGATTCCACGCTCTCAGCCTTTAACTCTGAGCTCTTGGCCTTTGGCTCTTAGCTGTTAGTCATAGGCAAGCTGCAACTGCATCGATGCTTGTGTAGCACAGCCGCCCTCGGCTGTGGCTTTTCCTTTAGCTCGTGAGTTTTCTGACCAGTGCCATCAGTGCTTCAGATGAACGAGAAAAGTGGGGGTTCTTTACTCGCGCAGTGTCCAGCTCTTGCCGCCGTCGCTGCTTGACCAGCTCTGGTTGTCAGAGGTTTTCACCTGCACGCTCATGGTCCCGGCAATAATGCTTACAATCGTGCCGCTGGCGTTGTCGCCCAGCTTGATTGTGTCCCAAGTCTGGCCGCCATCGCGTGAATGGATCAGGGAAGCACGGCTGCCTCCAGCCCAAACGTCATTGCCGCGGGCATTCACAAATGAAAATTCAATGGTGCTGCTGGCGACAGGGTAAGCGTCTTCCCATTGGGCTTGGCCGCTGGATTTCATCAGCTTGCCATCAGCCACTTTCCACGTTGACGCGGCAGCGTCCGACCTGTGAAATGATGGAGCCATTGCGCCGGCGCTCAGAGAACTTGAAGCCGCAAAGCTATCGGTGTCTGCCTTTGCTGGCGCCGAGGAAAGCTCTGAGGGCTGGTTCTTTTCTATTGCTCCGCTGAACATGCCCGGACCGCCCAAAGCGCTGCTGCTGAGAGCGCTCGCGCGAAGAGCCGGACTTCTCATCGGTACATGGAACCCAAGAGTATGCGCCGTCGATTGCACGAATTTGCAGACGGTGCAGCCCAAATGGTCAGGCGGTGGAGCTGGCGTCAGCAGGCGCACGGTCGATTTCCCGGCGGCATTCGTGGGCAGGTCGGCAAATATTGTGATCTTGTTGTTCGCCGTGTTAAAGGCTGTATTGGTTGCGCCAAGTTGCGGTTGCGGAGCTGCCGGCAGATTATTTCCCTGGCTATCCACCGCAATTTTGTCAGGGGCGTTTGCACCGAAGAAATTTGTATTGACGTAATCTTTCTTTGGCAACGCAGCGCTAAGGACTGGAACCTTCGCCGCCGGAGCAGCTCCCGTTACCGCAGATGCAACTGCTCCCTTGGCCCTGTTAGGTTCTTCTCTCTTCGTCTCGATTTGCTTTCCCGCCAGTGCCTGGTTCATGCCTGCTTCAGAAGCTGATCGTGTATCCACCGATGCAATTGTCGCGGGCGCTTTCGGTTCGGCAGGAGCAGCTTGATCACCAGCAGTCGCTTGTGCCGGTTGCGTTTTTTCAGCCACCGGCGAAGCAGGACTATTCGCCGTCGCACTATTTGTACTGGCGCTGTTAGAACCCTGCTTCGGATTTTTGTGTGGAAGCTGAAGCACCATAAACGCGATGACTGCCATTGCCGCCACCGATGCAGCCGCGCCAAACACTGGCGTAAACAGCCTTCGCCAACGTGCCACCGGGGCGGGCGCAAGCACGGTTTGCGTCTCCGGTTGGGTCATCACAGCCTGGCTCAGCGTCACCACTTCACGGCATGGCTCGCACACGGAAAGGTGTGCAATCACGGTTTTGCTCTCCGCTGGGGCCAAAGAATGCTCCATGTAAGCGGTGAGCGTGTCGGCATCGGGATGCGCCTCGGTTTCGCCGGTCTCAATCGCGGCGAGCCTCTGGCGCAACAAATTGGGTAATTCAGGCATTGCTAATCTGATCCCTTATCCTGTTGGAACGCAGCAGGACGATTTTCTTGCAGTTTTCTGGTCACATCCACTTGCAAATAACGCACATCGGCTTCCAGTGTCTCTTCCGCTTGCGCCCGGTTCATGCCCCTTGAAACCAGGCCCGCCAAGACCTGCTTTCTCAAGCCTTTAAGCAGCTTTTCCAGTCTCCGGCTGATGGTTGATTCATGCACCCCCACCATACGGCCTATTTCGGTCAGGGTGCGGTCATCAAGGTAATACGATGCCAATACCAGCCGGTCCTCACCGCTCAGCAGCCCCAGGGCTTCGTCCAGGGCGGCCCCCAGGCGGCTATCCAGCGGGCTCACGGGCGCGGAGGAGGGCGTCGCGGAAAACTGTACCCCTTCTTCCGCCTGTTCTTCAAGGCTCACCAGGCGCTTGGTCTTGCGGTATCGATTCACGAATTCCTGGGCCAGCACCGTTCGTAACCAGCCTTCCAGAGATCCGCGACCCATATAAAAATTCAGGCGGGAAACCCGGCGGCCTTCCTTCTCTGACGTGCCATAGAGATCGGCGTAAAGGGAGTCGGCCAGGTCGCGCGCGCTGGAGTCTTCTTTGGTAATGCCACGCGCAATGTCGTAAAGCTTTTCCCGGAAGCGGGTAAGAAACGCTTGCCATGCGGCGTCGTGTCCGGCGGCGCACGCGCGGGCCAGGGCTAGTTCTTCCAGCTTCAGGTCGCGCCAGAATTCCAGCTTCTGCTGCGGCGATGCCTGCGGCACGTACTTGACTGCCACTTGTTCCAGCACCACGCCAAAAGCTTGCAGGGTTAGGCCGTAGCGCTCGCCTCCGCTCTTCTCAAAGAGAGTGCGCAGAGAGAGTGCGTTTGCTTCAGCCGGCCCGGGCCCAGAACTCATACTTCGGATAGTACCAATTTTAGCCGCAAGAATACTGCCATTTTACATTCTTAGAGTGAAAACAAGGGCCCTGGTTGTGAAATGGAGTCGATATGAAGCACTCTTTTCTACCCCTGCTTGCGGTTCTTTTCACCGGATTCGCAGTTATCTCCGCAGCCAATGCAGGCGATGCTGGAAGCTTGCCGGCCACGTCCAACGATTACAAAATCCTTGCGCCTATTACCCATGGCGATCTGACAATCTTTCCAGTGGTGTCCGCCAAAGTGCATGACACCAGCGATTTCATTACCTTGGATGAAGGTATCCGCTCCGGTGATGTTGTAGTAACCGAAGTGGGAAATCTGCATTCGACTATGCAACGGCGTCCGCCTTACCAGCCGCGTTCTTATGGCGGCGCTGAAGTGAACCGCCTGGTGTTGGTGAATAATTCAAAACATCCGCTGATCTTGCTGGCCGGAGAAGTTGTGACCGGCGGCAAGCAGGACCGCGTGGTGGGCAAAGACCGCATTGTTCCCGCTGAAAGTGACCCGGTGGATCTTGCCGTTTTTTGCGTCGAGCACGGACGCTGGATCGAAACATCCACAAAGTTCGATACGCATGCATCCGTAATGCTGCAACCCAGCGTACGTATGAAGGCGATGGCCGATCAGGACCAGCAGAAAGTTTGGGATGAAGTTAGCAAAAGCCGTACAGCCATGGCGTCCGCAGTGGCTCCGGGGATACCGCATTCCGGTTCTGGAACTGGCGGCGGCATTGGCGCAGGCCATGGTCCCGGCAGTGGAGTTGTCACCTCGACCACTGAAACTGTCACTGTTACCGCGGAGGCTCCTGAAATCGAAACCACGCAGGCTCAGGTCGCCAACACGTACTCTGGCAATGCACTCAGCACCTTTGCCGGCACCACTTCTTATGCCAAGTCAGTGGAGAACAAGGCGGTCAGAGAGCAAGTGAACGCGATTGCCCAGCCAATGCAGAAGTCGTATGAAAGCGTGATCAAACAACTGCGGAACCAGAATGCGGTTGGCGTCGTAGTAGCAGTGAAGGGACGCGTGGTCTGGGCAGACATGTTTGCCAGCAGCGCGCTACTGGCAAAATACTGGCCCAAATTGCTGGAGTCCTACGCCACGGAAGCATTAACAATGCCGGGCGCGCGGCAGGAAATCAGCATCAAAGAGGCAGAGAGGTTCCTGCAG
>DASXJO010000461.1:0-7142 GCA_036497385.1 Candidatus Angelobacter sp.
TGCCCGGCAGCTTTTATCGCTGCGAGATCACTGAGGCGCACGACTACGACCTTGTGGCGCGCATCGTTGCTTAAATCTGCATCATCTAATTCCGTATGCCGAAGAAAAAGCTACTTTCGCTTCGCTGTCCTATCTGCCGCACTCTTGTGCTGAGGACGCAGGAAGACTTCCCCTTCTGCAGCGACCGCTGCCGCACCATCGACCTGGGAAAGTGGGCCAGCGGCGGCTATGTGATCTCCACCAAGATCAACGATCCCGAGCTACTCGAGGACATCGCTGAACAGCAATCAAAGCTGAAGCAAGATCCAGATGGGCATTCAGAGCAATAGCCTTCGCGGTCACCGTGTGCAGTCAGTCGAATCAGACTGAAATGAATGGACGCTTCGACCAGAAAAGAGTCTACTACCCAGTTGACTATGAAGAAGATTACTTTCAGCGCCGACCAAGAGATCATCGAAAAGGCCAGACTTGTGTCCCGTGCTCAAGGCAAGAGCCTGAACACTGCATTTCGGGAGTGGCTGGGTGAGTTTACCGGTCGCTCGGGAAGCGCGAAGAGGGCAGAACGTTTGATGAGATGCCTGAGCCACGTCAAAGCGGACCGTCATTTCACTCGAGACGAAATGAATGTACGCTAAGTTTGCATGACTGGAAGAATAGCATTGGCAAACGCTGCTCCCAAATCCCGCATTTCCTGGACCATCGCCACGTTCTTTGGTATTGGGCATCTCCAGCCTGGCTCGGGAACATGGGCCTCTGCGGCGACGCTTGCACTCTGGTGGGCGGCTGGCTTGTGGCTTCCATCGGCGTGGGTTGTGCCCGTTGCCATAGCCGTTTCCGTGCTGGTGACGCTGATCGGCATTCCTCCCTCGACCGTTGTAGCGCGTGAAAGCGGCATTAAAGATCCCGGATTTGTAGTGATTGACGAGGTCGCCGGCCAGATGATCGCTTTGATCGCCGTCCCGGTGCATTGGAAATACATGCTGGCGGGTTTTATACTCTTTCGTAGCTTTGACATAGTGAAGCCGTTCCCTCTGCGCCGACTGGAAGCGTTGCCGGGAGGGACCGGAATCATGATGGATGACGTTGGCGCAGGGCTTTACGCGCTTGCCTTGCTTCAGTTATGGCTGCATTTTATAGCGCGCTAGGCCGTACCTCCATGGGAATTACTGAAAGTCTGCTGGGCAAGAAGAATGTAGATGGCAATCCATATATTGAAGCCATTGACCCGCCCGCTTCACTTCCCGGAGGCGAGGTCCGCATTCTGGGACGCGCTCTTAAGCCTCCGCAATTAGCGCGACCGGAAGTATTGTTCAGTGGAATGCGCGGCCCCATTGTGGTGAGCTCAGAAGATTTTGTGATCGCGCGTGTGCCTTTTGGCGCTCAGTCAGGGCTGGTCACGGTCCAGAATAATGGATATGTGAGCAACGGCCGCGAACTGAAAATTGCTCAGCCTATCGCCGAGAGCCTGCATCCTGTCGCCAATCCTGCGGTTGACCGAGAAGGCAACATTTACGTCACGTATTCGGGCGGTCGCGGCCAGAAAGTTCCCGTCGCCATTTACAAGATCGACCCGGACTACAACGTCAAGCCATTTCTTCCCGAACTGATGAACGCCACAGGCATGGCTTTTGATCCGCAAGGGCAGCTTTATGTTTCCTCGCGCTATGACGGCACCGTGTACCGCGTAGCTCCCAACGGCACACTCAGCACATATGCTGAAGGAATGGGCGTCGCCACGGGAATCGCGTTTGATAAATCCGGCAATCTCTATGTTGGTGATCGGAGCGGGACCATCTGGCGCATTGCGCCGGACAGGCAGATCTTTGTGTTCGCCACGCTGGAGCCCAGCGTTGCCGCTTATCATCTCGCCTTTGCCCCCGATGGCACTCTATACGTGACAGGCCCCACCAATTCCAGCTTTGACGCCGTCTACAGCGTTGATCCGCACGGCACAGTCACCGTCTTCTACCGCGGACTTGGGCGACCTCAGGGTCTCGCGTTCGATGTGCAGGGTAATCTCTACGTCGCAGCGTCATTGGGCGGCAAGCGCGGCATTGTTGAGATCACACCCGATAAACACGCCAGCCTGGCAATTGCCGGACCGGGGCTAGTTGGCCTGGCATTCACGCGGACTGGCGGGGCGGTGCTGGTCACCACCAACGCCGTTTTCCATCTCACCTGGGGCGTGCAGGGCCTTTCTCTCATTTAAACTGCTAACGTGAACGCTGAGATCATTGCCATTGGATCGGAGCTGCTGACTCCCTTCCGCCAGGACACGAACTCGCTCTTCCTCACCGAGCAACTGAACCGGCTGGGCGTGGAAGTAAGTTTCAAAACTATTGTGGGCGACCGACGCGCTGACTTGGTCAGCGTGGCGCGCATCGCACTTTCCCGTGCCGATATTGCCATCTTTATGGGAGGTCTTGGCCCCACTGAAGACGATCTTACCCGTGAGTGCGTAGCGGAAACGCTGGGCCGTCCGCTTAAGAGACACGCACGGATTGTTGAAGACCTGCGCGCCCGTTTTGCCGCACGCGGCTGGAAGATGGCGGAAAATAACGAACGCCAGGGTGATGTGATCGACGGCGCTGATGCGCTCGATAATAAACGCGGCTCAGCGCCGGGACAGTTCCTGCATATTGACGATCAGTATGGTCACGCAATCATTGTTCTTTTGCCCGGACCTCCGCATGAACTTCGAGCCATGTTTGAAGAGCACGTCTTTGAGCGCCTGAAAAGGCTGGTTCCCGGGCAACATATTGCCACGCGCGAATTGAAGATTGGCATGATTGGCGAATCCATGGTCGACAAACGCGCCGCACCCATTTACAAAGCAGCCCAGGGCGTTGAAACAACAATCCTTGCCGGAACACCCGGAGAAGTGCAACTCCATCTTCGTGCGCAGGCCAGTTCTTCTGAGGAAGCGCAAAAGCGCGTTGATGCGCTCGCTACGCTGCTTGAAGATGAGTTTGAAGACGCCATATTCGCCACCAAGGGCGAGAGCATGGAGCAGATCGTCGGTTATTACTTAGGGATGCGAGAAAAGACGCTTGCAGTAGCTGAATCCTGCACTGGCGGCATGTTGGCGGCAAGGATCACTTCTGTTTCCGGCAGCTCGCGCTACTTCCTGGGAGGGGCCGTTGTCTACGACAATTCAGTCAAGTCTGCCTTGGCCGGAGTACCGCCTTTATTAATTGCGGAACATGGCGCTGTGAGCAGTCAGGTGGCCGCGGCGCTTGCGGAAGGCATCCGCACCAAGTGCAAAGCAAGTTTTGGTATTGGGATTACGGGCGTCGCCGGGCCGGCGGGCGGGTCGGACGAAAAACCTGTAGGCCTTGTCTTCCACGCCTTGGCGGACGGCAGCCATACCGAAGTTATTGAGCGAACTTTTCCCGGCGATCGTGACCGCATACGCCACTGGGCGACGCAACAAGCTTTGGACATGGTCCGCCGCAAGCTGATGTAACATGCGCATCTTCATTGCACTGGATATTCCATCAGAAATCCGCGCACGGCTTACGGAATACATGGAACGCGCGCGTACTCTGGCGGCTGATGCTCGTTGGGCCCGAGTGGAAGGCCTGCACGTCACGCTGAAATTTGTTGGCCATGTGGAGGACACCGCCGTAGAGCAGATGAAAGCGGCGCTAAGGTCGATCAAGGCTGCGCCATTTGAGGTGGAATTTACAGGCGTGGGATTTTTTCCCAATCCCAACGCGGCGCGGGTCTTCTGGGCCGGAGTAGATGGCGGAGACCGTTTGCCGCATCTGGCTTCAACCATTGACGCCGCTCTGGAAAAGCTTGGCTTCCCGCGCGAAACCAAACCTTATCACCCGCACCTCACTTTGGCGCGAACCAGTTCGCGTCCTCTGCGCGAGTTAAAGCCCTTGCTCTCTGAACAGCCGCCACAGTTCGGTACAATGACTTCGCGCGAATTCTTTTTGTATCAAAGCCAGCCGCAAAAAGGCGGATCGAAATACACAAAGCTGGAACGGTTTGCGCTGGAGTAAGACCTCAGTGGCTAAAGCCCGGAGGAGTCAAAGCTTTGACGCAGGCTGAAGCCTTGCTCCACCCAGGGATGGCCAGGAAGAAAGAGAGCTACGAGAATCGTCGGTTCGAATGAATACAGTTTATTTCATCGTCGCTGTTGTCTCGTACCTGCTGGGCTCAATTCCCTTCGGATATCTGCTGGTCCGGATTTTTCGTGGCGAAGACATACGCCAGACCGGCAGCGGGAACATCGGCGCTACAAACGTCGCGCGCTCCGGCGCTAAGGGATTGGGGATCGCAACGCTGGTGCTCGACGCGCTCAAGGGCGCGTTGGCGGTCTGGTTGGCCGCTCTCATTGCTGCATCAAAATACAATTTCTGCGGCGACTTCATTCAACATCCATGCGCTCCCGCTTTGCGTTTGATGGCATCGGCGGCTCTCTTCGCAGTGCTTGGACACGTCTTTCCCGTCTGGTTGCGTTTCAAAGGTGGCAAAGGCGTGGCAACGGCGCTAGGCGTATTCTGTGTCTTATTTCCCAAAGCCATTCTGCTGGCCCTGGCGATTTTCATTCTGGTTGTGGCAATCACTCGTTATGTGTCTCTCGGATCAATTTTGGGCGCCATCGCTTTTCCCGTGGCAGCTTATTTCATGCAGGACTCCGACTGGCTTTCACTTCTCCTTGCTTCCGGCGTTTCGCTGATCATCATTCTCAAGCACCATCAGAACATCAGGCGCTTGCTTGCAGGGACTGAGAGTCGATTCGGCGGGAGTAAGCGTCCGCTGGCGGAGAAACAGCTTTGAGCCGGATAGCCGTCGTCGGCGCAGGCGCGTGGGGCACAGCACTGGCCATGGTATTGGGCCGTCGCGGCGACCATGAAGTGCGCCTGTGGGCGCTGGAAAAAGAAGTCTTGCAAAGCATTGCGCGCTCGCGCACCAACGACCTTTTTCTTCCCGCTTGCGCTCTGCCGGCTTCCATCACTGCGACAAATGATTTCAAGGAAGCTCTCTCCGGCGTAGAGATCATTGTCAGCGTGATGCCTTCACACCATTGCCGGCGAACTTTTGAGCACATGGCGCAGTGGCTTCAGCCGCATATGCTTTTTGTGAGCGCCACCAAGGGCATTGAGAATGACACGCTTTTGCGCATGACCCAGGTGATCTATGAAGTGGTGGGGCGATTCTGCGGTTTTGAGCCAAAGATTGGCGCCATCAGTGGCCCGTCGTTTGCGAAAGAAGTAGCGGAGAAGCACCCAACAGCCGTGACCGTGGCATCTGCCGATAGCGCCCTGGCGGCACGCGTGCAAAAGGACTTCAGCGACCCCAGCTTCCGCGTTTACATGAATGAAGATCTCATTGGCGTTGAACTGGGCGGCGCGTTGAAGAACGTGATCGCCATTGCAGCAGGCGTCTGCAGCGGACTAGGGCTGGGCCATAACTCGGTGGCCGCTCTCATCACCCGGGGCTTGGCTGAAATCACCCGACTCTCCGTGGCGTGCGGGGCCAAACCGCAAACCATGTTTGGCCTTTCCGGCATGGGTGACCTGGTGCTCACCTGCACCGGTGGGCTTTCCCGAAACCGCAGCGTCGGTGAGGCACTGGGCCAGGGACAGCCCTTGCAGCAAATTATCGCCGGAATGCATGGCATGGTGGCGGAAGGCGTTCTTACCACGAACGCAGCCTTGGGGCTGGCTAAGAGATATCAGGTAGAAATGCCAATCACCGAACAAATGTATGCCATCTTGCATGACGGCAAGTCCGCACACGACGCCATCCGGGAACTGATGACCCGGCCCGGGAAGGTGGAAGATAAGTTTTAGAAATGCAGCCGTTGGCTCTTGGCCATTAGCCCTTGGCTTCTAGTGGTTCGACTCGCTACTCCTTACGTCGCTCGCGCTCACTCAGGATGGACAGAGTTAAGGGTGTGGCCTAAGGACAGAGGATGCGTGGATACAGCATGCATTGGCCACGTTGCAGCTTCCCGGAGAAAGAGAAATTTCGGATGGCATAAATCCAAGTGAGATTGCAATTCATCGAGACGAACCTAGTGGGGCGATGCTCTGGTTCACACATTCCTGTTGGTAGATCGTCCTATCTCTCATCGACGTAGCCGAAGACGCATGGATCCACACCATTTCCTGACCCAGCCAGAGCACGCCACAAAGCCATATCTAAACATCTACGGGAAACGGGCCATTGACCGGATTCGCTATTGTTTTGCAGGCGAATATAAGGTAAACTTTGCGATTGGAAAATGGCTGGGGAACACTATAGGTATAGAGGCGAACTATGGAAATTATGTTTTCAATGAAGATCAAGGAAGATGGAAAGACCGTGCAAATGCAATTGTTATGCACAGACTGCCGGGGAGAACTGGATGTGGCCGCGGGCGAGCGGACTCTCCGGTTCAGGTGCCGCAAGCATGGAGAACTGGGAGCACTTTCAGCCGAGGAGTTTGCTGACGGATTGCGGCAAGCTCAGGAGAAAGCCGGAAACAGTATGGCCTGGGCAAGCCTGTCCGCATGAAGCTGGCGCCGGCCGAGCCGACGATCCAGTAAGCCGGTGGTGGCGAAACCAGATTCCAGGTGGTTTTCGGCCGAATTGGAGCCATTTCAGGGTGATTTGACGGAGTTTGGAGCCAATTCACCGGGGATCGGCTGGGGTGACTTTGGGTAACTCTTTTGGAATCATAGCTGAAGCCATGGGGGAGGGATAGGGACGCGCAAAGCGCGCCTGAAATCGCCGTGATCGGAAGATGGGACAGACTTGATGGAGAAGAAAAGTGAGTGAACAAGGAGACAGGAATAAGGATCGAGTAGCTGCCAGGGCGCCTGAGGATCGGTACGCCTACTACCGGCGGTGCGAGGAGTTCCGCAATAATGGCGAGCAGTGCAAGGCCCCGGCGGAGAAGACCTTCTGGCAATGTGCTGCCAAGCCAACTCTCTTGACTGCATAGATACTCTCCGGAGAGTACTTCGGTAAGCGGGTAACTGATCTTTTTTGGGTAGATCTAGGGCGATTTCAGCATACAATTTGAGAATTACGTCTCTGGCTTTATGAAACTGCCGTTGCCCGCCCGGATACCGATTCTGTACCTGATTCTCATCGTGTTGATCGCGGTGGGAGTGGTGCCGCTTTATTTCTATGCCACCAAG
>DASXJO010000462.1:0-1719 GCA_036497385.1 Candidatus Angelobacter sp.
GTGATCATCTCCCGCAGGATCTGGAGGTTGGCGGTGTTCTGAATGCCCATTCCGCTTCCGATGGGAGCGCCCAGCGGCATGATGGCGCTTGCACCGGCATCCAGCAGCCGTTTGGCAACGACAATGTCATCCGACGTATACGGAAGCACCGTAAACCCTTCTTTCACCAGGACACGAGTGGCTTCAATCGTCGCTTGAACATCGGGATAAAGCGTCTTCTGGTCGCCGATGACTTCAATCTTTACCCAGTCAGAAAGTCCGACTTCGCGCCCTAGCCGTGCCGCGCGGATGGCTTCGTCGGCCGTGTAACAGCCCGCCGTATTGGGAAGAAGAAAGTATTTTTGGGGATCGATGAAGTCCAGCAGTGATTCTTTGCTTCGATCCAGGTTGACCCGGCGCACCGCCACCGTAACCATTTCCGCGCCGCTGGCCTCAATAGCGCGTGCGGTTTCATGGCCAGATTTATATTTTCCCGTGCCGACAATCAGGCGTGAATGAAATTGCCGGCCTGCAATGATGAAAGAATCCATGCCTTCCATTGTAATAAATTCGGGAAGTCTAAAGTATTTGAGAAGGCCGCGATTGGGAGCGGCTGTTTCGAAACGCGTCTACCCCACAGGCGCGGTTTCAATCGGATGTGGTTGCTGGTAAAGCTCGTCGATCTGCTGTTTGTATTTTGCTTCAATCACGCGACGCTTGAGCTTGAGCGTGGGAGTGATTTCACCTGTGGCAACGGTAAACTCATCTGGGACTACCACGATCTTCTTGATGGTCTCAAACTGCGCCAACCGCTTGTTCAGGTCTTCCACAATCCCCCGATAAAGGTTGCGCACCTTGTCTGACGCAACCAACTGCTGACGCGAAGTGAAGGGAACACCATTGGCGCGCGCCCAATCTTCTAATAAAGGAAAATGCGGCGAGATGATCACCGACGCATACTTGCGCTTGTCGCCGATGATAGCCGCTTGCGCGACCAGCACGTTGGCTTTCAGGGCATTTTCAATCGGCTGCGGCGCAATGAACTTTCCGCCAGAAGTCTTGATCAGATCTTTCTTGCGGTCGGTAATGCTGAGGAAGCCTCCACTATCCAGTTCGCCAATATCACCAGTCTTAAACCAGCCATCGACAAATGAGCTACGAGTTTCTTCCGGCAGGTTCCAATACCCCTTGAAGACCGTTGGTCCTTTGACCAGAATCTCGCCGTCTTCGGCAATCTTGAGCTGCACGCCCTCATTTACTTTGCCTACTGATCCAATCTTAAAAGCTCCGCGGCGGTTTACAGAGAGCGTTGGCGAAGTTTCCGTGAGCCCGTAGCCTTCCATGATCGGGATACCCACCGCGCAGAACCACTCCGCCATGTCCTTGCCAAGGGGAGCGCCGCCAGAGAAATAGGCTCTGCTGCGGCCGCCAAATCCCTGCCGTATCCTGGAAAACACCAACTGGTTGGCCAGCTTCCAGCGCAGATCAGTGGGCGTTTCTCCCCGAGCAATTTCATCTTTATGCTTTTCGCCGATCTGCACTGCCCAATCAAGTATCTTGCGCCGCAAGCCATGGCCGGCCCGACGCTCAGCCTCAGCACGGATCTTTTCATAGACGCGCGGCACCGCAACAATGATCGTGGGTTTAGCTTCCTGGAGCATCTGCGGAAGCTGGTCGAACACCGCGCAGTAGGCGAGGCTGACGCCATCCAGATAGCAGACGTAGTCCACGTGGCGCGCC
>DASXJO010000463.1:0-2974 GCA_036497385.1 Candidatus Angelobacter sp.
TCAGCAGAGACGAAGAAGGCTCTTGCTGATCGCGATATAAAGCTGATCTCTTATGCAGATTTGTAATTTTTCGGTGACGCAATTTTGGCTGCTTTCTTGGCGGAATGCCATAGACTCCTCTGCTAGAGCCAACTCCAGTTACAATTTAGTAGTCCTATTCAGTTCACTCTGACCGCATGCAGGATTGGTACAAAGACGCAATCATTTACGAAGTTCATGTCAGGGCTTTTTTCGACAGCGTTACCGACGGGATCGGTGACTTTGGCGGATTGACCCAGAAATTGCCGTATTTGGAAGACCTCGGCGTCACCGCCATCTGGCTTCTGCCCTTCTGTCCTTCGCCTCTTAAGGACGACGGATATGACATATCCGATTACACGGATGTGCACCGTTCTTATGGCTCGTTGAAAGATTTTCAGCGCTTCATGCGCGAGGCGAAGCGCCGTGGCCTGAAGGTGATTACTGAGCTAGTGCTGAACCATACGTCTGACCAGCATCTCTGGTTTCAGCGTTCGCGGCGAGCGCCGCCGGGCAGCCGCTGGCGAGACTTCTACGTTTGGAGCGACACTTCGGACAAGTATCACGATGCCCGCATCATCTTTAAGGACTTTGAAAGCTCCAACTGGACCTGGGACCCGGTCGCGAAGGCGTATTTTTGGCATCGATTTTATTCGCACCAGCCCGATCTCAACTGGGAAAATCCAGAGGTCCGCAAAGCCATGTTCGCCGCTTTGGATTTCTGGTTTGATCTGGGCGTAGATGGTCTGCGGCTGGACGCTGTCCCATACTTATTTGAGCGCGAGGGGACAAACTGTGAGAATCTGCCGGAAACTCACACTGTTCTAAAAGAGCTGCGCAAGCACGTAGACGAAAAGTATGAAGGCCGCATGCTGCTGGCGGAAGCCAATCAGTGGCCGGAAGATGCTGTCGCCTATTTCGGCGACGGTGACGAGTGCCACATGGCATTCCATTTCCCCATTATGCCGCGCCTTTTTATGGGGCTACGCATGGAGGATCGCCACCCGATCACGGAGATTCTGCGCATCACGCCGCCAATCCCGGAAAACTGCCAATGGGCCATGTTTCTGCGCAACCATGACGAGCTTACGCTGGAAATGGTTACGGACGAAGAGCGCGACTACATGTACCGCACTTACGCGCAGGACCGTGGGATGCGGATCAATCTTGGTATTCGCCGCCGGCTTGCGCCATTGCTGGAAAATGATCGCCGCCGGATTGAGCTGATGAACGCGCTGCTGCTCTCGTTGCCCGGAACACCGGTCCTTTATTATGGCGATGAAATCGGCATGGGCGACAACATCTATCTTGGCGATCGCAATGGCGTCCGCACTCCCATGCAATGGAGCCCGGATCGCAACGCAGGTTTCTCGCGCGCCAATCCGCAAAAACTTTATTTGCCCGTCAACATCGACCCGGAATATCACTATGAAGCGCTCAACGTAGAGACGCAGAATAACAACTCGCACTCTCTCTTGTGGTGGATGAAGCGCATGATTGCGCAGCGCAAACAACATCCCGCCTTCGGACGCGGAAAAATGGAAATTCTGTTTCCATCGAATAGAAAGATTCTGGCCTTTGTGCGCGAGTTTGAGGGCGAAAAGATTCTAGTGGTCGCCAATCTATCGCGCTTTACTCAATGCGCGGAACTCGATCTTTCCAGGCATCGTGAAGCTGTGCCGGTGGAGGTTTTTGGACGCAACCGTTTTCCGGCGGTCACGGAACAGCCTTACCTGCTCTCACTGGGGCCGCACGCTTTCCAATGGTTCCATCTGCAGCCGCGTGAGCAGAGCCAGGAATCGTTTTCCGTTACCGCGCGAGCTGAAGATATACCCATACTTCAGGTGGACGCGCAGGAGATCTTCGGCTCCGCGACGCGAAACGCAATTGCCAGGCTGCTTCCACTTATTTTGCGCGGGCGGACATGGTTCGCCCAGAAACATCGGACGATCCGGCAAGTGCGTATCCATGACGTGATTCCTTTGCCGGAAACCATGGCGCATATCCTGCTCATCAACCTTGACTATTCAGATGGCGAGCCAGAGCTGTTCACTGTCCCGCTTTCATTGGCAACAGGAGAACATGCTGACATAATTTTGCGGGAAAAACTTCACATGGTCCTGGCCAGGGTAAAAGGCCTGCCCGATCCACAATCAATTCTGTACGGGGCCGTATTTGACCGGCAGTTCAATGATGCAGTGTTAAAGGCGATGTTGCGTCGCCGCCGGATCAAAGGAGAAAGCGGAGACCTGGTGGGCACGCATACTCGGGCTTTTCGCGAGGCCTGGAGCCGGGTCCGCTCCAATCTGGAGCCTCAGCCGCCGGCCCTGGATGCACATAAAATTATTGTTACGCTGGGCCAGGATTTTGTTTTCACTCTATACCGGGAAGTTGAAGCCGGCTCTAATCCTGACCGCGAAATAGGCGAGTTCCTGACGAACCACACGAACTTTGCTCATGGCGTCCGCACGTTGGGGGCAATCGAATACCGCGTGACACAAGAGGACGAAAGCGAGCAAGTGACAACCCTGGGGACCCTCACCAACTACGTCCGCAACGCCGCCGATGGGTGGTTGTATACGCTGGACCATCTGGGGCTCTTCTTTGAACGCGCACTGGCCATTGGAGAAGACGATCCCCGGCTGAAGGAACTGACCTCAGGCACTCCGTTCGCCTTGTCCTCTCAACCGGTGCCGCGGGTAATCAATGAATTGCTTGGAGGGCATGCAGAGACGGCAGTCCTGTTGGGGCGCTGCACTGCGGAAATGCACATTGCACTCAGCAGCCAGCCTGAGATTCCGGACTTTGCGCCCGAGCCATTCACGGAATTCTATCGGCACAGTCTTTATCATGGACTGCTGGCGCAGATGAATAAGTCACTGGATGCGCTTCGCAATCATGTTGAGCAATTATCCGGCGCGGCCCAGGAGGAGGCGCGGGCAGTGCTTGAGCAGCA
>DASXJO010000464.1:0-1650 GCA_036497385.1 Candidatus Angelobacter sp.
AAATTCGTGACCTATCGCGAGCAGATTGACGGCAAGTATTGGTTCCCGACTTATATACGCGCCGACGATACGCTGCATTTCCGCACCGGTGACGTCCATATGCGCGAGATCATCAAGCTGACCAATTACAAGCGCTTCGGCTCCAAAACCAAGATCATCTTTAAGGGCGAAGCCAAAGAAGATCCGAAAGATAATCCCAAAGACAGCTCAAAGACCCCGGACAAAAAGCCGTAGCAAAGCTGCCAACGCTTAGTACCAAAGAGCCATTCGCGTCAGCCGGGTGGCTCTTTGTTTTTATTTGTTAAAGCGCCGGTTCAAATGCGTCCCTCAGTGTGAGCTTGGCATCCAAAGAAAGTAGAACTCCAGAAGGAAATTTAATATGAGGCTGCTCAAACTCACGTCGCATGTGTGGGTGACGATCTTTGCCCTCGCCATTCTTGCGCTGGTGTCCCCGCTGGCTTTAACGGCAGAAACAAATTGCGAGGAAGGCAATGGTCCCCTGAATTCGGCGCAACCCAAAAATATCAGCGTACCGGACTTGATCCAGAAGTTTGCGGCGCGGGAAGCCATCTTTAAGGAAGCCCGCAACCACTATACCTACACGCAAGAGGTCTCTGTGGAAACGCTGGACGGCGGAACCGTCGATGGACAGTTCAAGGAGACAACGGATGTCCTCTATGACGATCAGGGCAAGCGCATTGAAAACGTTACCTATGCGCCCATGAACACACTGACGCGCGTGATGCTGACGAAGGAAGACTTCGACGACTTCCGCAACCATCTGCCGTTTGTTCTGACCAGGGAAGACCTGCCGCAGTACAACATTCTTTATGCCGGCCAGCAGCACGTGGACGAACTGGATACATACGTTTTTGACGTCGCGCCAAAGAAAGTGGAGAAAGAAGGCGGGCCGCGCTTTTTCCAGGGACGCATCTGGGTGGACAATCGCGATTTTCAGATCGTGAAGACCTGCGGCAAGAACGTTCCGGACGTTCACAAGAAGGACAAAGAAAATCTAAGCCCCAAGTTCGTCACTTACCGCGAACAGGTGGACGGGCAATACTGGTTCCCAACTTACACGCGTGCCGATGATATTCTGCACTTCAAAGATCAAGATGTGCACATCCGGGAAACGCTGAAATACACCAATTACAAGCGCTTTGGCGTGAAGACCCGAATTATTTATAACGGACAGCCGATTAAGAATGAATCGCAGCCGAAATAAAACAGCACGTAGCAATTAGCCGTTGGCAATTAGCAATTGGCCCAGAACGTTTGGGGAAACTCTTTCGCTGGGAATCAAAACGTTGTTGCGAGTCATGCTTCAATCGGATCAGGGCACGTAAGAATCGTGAACTTGGAGTTGTCGATTTCTAGTCAAAGAATAAGGGAAACGTTTTGGCTAATTGCCAATGGCTAATTGCTAAGTGCTGGTTCTAATGATGCAGCAGCCACATAAACCAGCCGGCGACGAACAGGCCGCCCAGAGCCATGGCAAAACAATAAGCCCCGTACCGGACCATCTCATTTGGAGTGTTGCGCTGGGTAATGCCGAACACGATGGAAAAAAAGAATGCAAACAGCGTGGCGGCGGTGAAATGAGAGAGTTGCAGCGCCAGCATCATGGTTTCTTTCCAATCGCGATGTGGT
>DASXJO010000465.1:0-6095 GCA_036497385.1 Candidatus Angelobacter sp.
CAGGCCGATCTTCATCCTGTTGAACAGCATACGATTTTGCTGGCGACTTAGAGCCCCAAGCGTACAATTCTTCTAAAGGATCCCCCATTTTGCGAGAGCTGCCGCCCACTCCGATCACCGGACCCACCTTGGTATATAAACGCGCCAAGAGCGGCGCTGCCAGCTTTTTCTGCTCGCGTTGCGGGCTGGATTTCGCAACTACCGATCCCTTGGCAGCCTTTCAGGGCTTTGCTCATCACCAGCATAAATGTGCTTCCGCGCCCAAGAGACAGCGCAAGACCATGGCTGTGAGTTAGCCGCGCTCCTTCCGGATTGCGAAGCCATTCTTTGCTTCAGATTAAATTGTGCAGCCGGATTACCCTCTGAATCGCCCAAAGGTTCAATATCATCTAATGGTTTTGATCGGCGTCTGCCGTCTGCTATTGTAGAGACAGGTCTTCAGGGACAAACGATCTTTGACAACAGGACTGGCCACAGTCCTTTCCGTAACAAATGGGGGCGTCACGGCTTCGACGGAAATGCTTGCGGCCAAGAGGCATACCGGGGCGCATTCCCCCGTAAGTGGTGCAAAAACAATAATTGCCAACTCTAACCAGTTTGCATACGCTGCTTAATTAAATAAGTAGCCGCTCTACACGGCTTTGTCTACGGGCTGTGCAAGGGCGTCACACAGTGGGCTGGTCTTTCTTGCTAAGCCAGGGCGGAAGGACGAGACATACGGGCTAGCGTTTTGCGTTTCTTGTCCGTTCTAAGCGCACAACGCGAATCTGGCGGGGTAATTCCCGTCGGGTGAACTGGACTAAGTATGTAGGCTCTTGACCAGTGACGTTTTCGGACGTGGGTTCAACTCCCACCGCCTCCACCATGAAACCAGCCATTAGCAATTAGCCATTGGCACTTAGCTGCGTGACAAGATTGAGAGTCTCCACCGATCCCTCAATCCAACCTCCTGATCCGCGTTCATCCGTGTTAATCAGCGGTAAGTTGCGCCCTCCGCACTAGCGTTCTCTACGCCGCTAACCGCTTCGGCTTCCATGTACTGGCCTTCTTCCATCAATTCTTCCACGCTCTCAGAATCGTCATAGCTTTGCCGTGAGAGTCCCTGCGTATCGCCGGACTGTCCGCCGGACTCCGCGCCCACACCTCTGCGTCCTCTGGGAGTAACGGGATTGATGACTTCCGCGCGCCCGCGCGTGGCTTTTCTGGCACCAGCTTTCTTCTTGGCAACGGTTCTCTTCTTGGCGACTGTTCTTTTCTTATCGACGGATTTCTTCTTGACGGTTGATTTCTTCTTTGCCGCAGATTGCTTGTGCGCCACAGATTTCCCGGCAGCAGCCTTCTTCATGGGCTTCTTCTTCGCCGCCACCTTCTTGTTGGCTGCTGATTTTTTCTGGGTTGGTTTTTTCTTACCTAAAGTTTTCTTTTTCCGTGCTGCTTGATTCCTGGCCATGGGGAAAGTCTAACTCAAATCGGGTGACATACACAGTCATCGAGTTGCGACATAACAACCACACCATAAAGAAATACACACTTGGTATGACTTTTATGAAAAACGGGAGGACGTCTCGGGCAGGAAGCCTGTAGCTAAGCTGGGTTCATCAGCATCCAAGATTCTATGGAACCATGCTGAGGCCAGGACCTCATATTGCGAGAAAATTTGAATGATCTTTTGACCAACTCGGATATTGCGGAACTTCTGGCTATTGCCGCCGATTCGGCAAAGCAGCCATTGCAAAAGGCGCTTCGCCGGGCATCACGGAAAGCTTTCTTGTGGCCGGAAGAAGCGGCGCAAATGGTCCATGAAGGCCGATCGCTGGAAGAGCTTGCTGGCGTTGGTCCGTCTCTTAACCGAATCATCGGTCGCTGGATTCAAGATCCGCCGGACGTGCCTAACCCGCCTGACATTCGCGCTGGATTTCTTACCGCACTGCGAGCCCGAGAAATGCTCGAGGCGAACCCTTCATGGCTGCGGGGCGTAAAGGGCGATTTGCAAATGCACACGCTTTGGAGTGACGGCACTGCCTCGGTCGCGGAAATGGCGGAGGCGGCTGTTGCGCGCGGGTATGAATACATTGCAATCACGGACCATGCTAAAGGGCTCAAGATTGCCGGCGGGATCGATGAGACCCAGTTAGACAAACAAGCGGAAGAGATCGCAGATGTCAACGCTGCCATGGCATCCACAAAGCCGTTTCGCGTGCTGCGATCAATTGAGTTGAATTTGAGTCCTTCAGGGGCAGGGGACATGGACGCTGCCGCTCTTGCAAGGCTCGACCTGGTGCTTGCGTGCTTCCACTCCGCACTCAGGAAAAAGGAAGATCAAACAGAACGGTATCTGGCGGCGTTGCGGAATCCGGATTTGCAAATCCTGGGGCACCCACGGGGCCGCATCTATAATTTTCGGATCGGCCTGAGCGCAGACTGGCGGCGCATATTTGATATGGCGGCAGAGCTGGACAAAGCAGTTGAGATCGACGCTTATCCGGACCGGCAGGATTTAAGCGGTGACCTGGTAAAACTAGCCGCGAAGGCGGGCTGCAGAATTTCCATTGGCACTGATTCACACGGCCCATCGCAGCTCCGCTTTATGGAATTTGGATTGGCCTCCGCACTGTTAGCGGGCGTGAAGCGCGAGCGCATCCTAAACTTCATGACGGCCGAAGAGTTGCTGGATTGGGTCGGCAGCGTGCGCGAGCGCTCAACCCGCAGGCCGGCCGCCTGATCGTTAGCTAACTTCGGGATGCGCCTCTGGCGCTAGTGATCGTTGATATCTGCTGGCTCTTTCCCCCGTGGAGGCTTGTACAAGAACAGGATAAGGATTGGATTGTTGACCTTTATAGCTCCCGGACCGTGAATCTGGTTTTGAATCTACTAACATCAATGAGGAGGCGGATGAGGGCGCACTGTGCCAAACAGATTCAGGGCCGGAGGCGCGTAGCGAAGTTAGCCCATCGCGAAGCGGTGGGTAGAAGGTAGTAAAATGGCGAGCCCTGGAGGGGCGACACGCCTATGTCCCATAGCTATTCGCAAAACATCATTCATCTGGTCTTCAGCACAAAGAACCGCCGCAAGACGATCCCGAAACAAATGCAAGCGCGCCTTTGGGCTTACATGCGGCAATTTGCCAGAAGAACAAGATCTTCGTGCATTGCCTATCTAAAACAATCATTTCAGGCCATTGATAAAGTCATTGTTGAAACAAATGAAAAGTACAGCAGAACGGCAACCGGCGGACATCGTGTTCGGCACCTTCTATACCTGGATTCAGAGTGACATCAATTAACTCACAAGCATTCAAGGACAAGAACCGTGTCAGCATTCTTAAGGTCTATTCCTGATCGAGGCTCTTGTCATCCGGCATTTCTTGGGGCTGGGGAGCGGCTGCGGAAATGCGCCCATCTAAGCTTTCCTGCTTGTTACCTCGGTACTCTTGTTGGTTTTAGCCGTCCCTGCGATGATCGCTGTGCATCAAGAATCTGGCTGGTGGTTTCGGGGGAAAGCACCCGGTCAGATCGGGCTCTTAAAACAGGCCTCGGCTAAAACCGAGGCCTGTAGTTTTTCCCGCATATTCTTTCCCGCATATTATTAGGCAGCCTGCCGGAAATCGGGCAAGCCCCGCTGAAATTCCAGCCTACATATTTCCCTCGTCAGCCGAGGGACCATAAATCGAGGGCACTGGGATGTCATTCAGCCGCAGGTAAACACCCAACTGGGCACGATGGTGGATGTTATGGTTCAGCAGGAAGCTGCGCACCACCGCAACCCGAGGCAGCGTGAAAACCGTATTTGGTCCGGCTTTCAGCGTCCAGGGCTGAATGAAATGAGCATCAGTGGAATCCGCGATTGCTTTGCGCGCCGCAGCTGTGGTCTTGTCAAAGGACGCCAGCACTTCAGCCCGGGTTTTAAATTCCGGATTGGGCGGTGCCGTGCTTACATCAAAACTGTCCACGGCAAAAATCGCTTCGGACCATTGATTCATGGTCGCCAGATGCGTCGCCAGCCCGCCGAGCGTCATGGACTTGGTATGCGGCTTAAAGCTGAATTTGTCTTCCGGAACGCGCTCCAGCGATTTGCGTGTGTTGGCCATCTCGTGATCGAACTCCGGCAGGATCGCCTGGCTGATGTTTCTGCTCTCTTGCTGGAATGTCTGTGGCTGTGCAGCCATAATGCCTCCTTGAATAATCGTTGATCAGATGATTGTACTCATGCCGGGACGCAAAAATTCTTGTTCTCCCCATCATTTTTTTGCGGGTCGACAAATTGCAAATTTGATCGGACGTGACAGCGGTCGCCGAAGGAGTGCACTTCGTCCCAAGTGCTCGCGGCGACCAATTGTTTGAGTTCTGATTATCTGGAGGAGCGCTTTTTGCAATGCCCGATCCCCGCGACGCGGGAGAGGGATCCCTTTGATTTAATCAAGCGGCAGGGCGAGAATTGCTTTGAGCGTGAAGAGCAAAGTTTACTTGCCTAGTTGCGAATTACCACCTACTAAATACTAAATACCGCTGCCTCAGCTTACGCTCAGCACTCGCATGCTGGGCTGCTGCATGGACACAGCCGATTTGCTCAGCTTTGCGGTAATAGTGCAGTTGCGGCCTTTGGCCTTTGCTTTGTAGAGCGCTTGGTCTGCCATGCGGAGCACTTCTGCCGGAGCAAGCTTGTCGCCGCTAGTCGCGGCCAGACCGATGCTCACCGTCACGTTGGTTTGTTTCTTGGCGCCGCGCCCTATGGCGCTCTTCCCTTTTCTGCGTCGATCAGCCCCGCGCACCGTGAATACGGATTGCTCAATCACGCGCCGCATCCGGTCAAGATAAACAAATACTTCTTCTGAAGACTTGTTCGGGAACACGATTGCGAACTCTTCTCCGCCATAGCGGTAAGCTTTTCCCCCACCCGTGATATGCGAGAGCCTCGATGCGACCAGCCTCAAAGCTTGATCCCCCGACTCATGCCCATAGCTGTCATTAAACTTTTTGAAGTGATCAACGTCCAGCATGGCAATGGAGTATGTCTCACCCAGTTTGAGCAGCGCTTCGTTTAATGACCTGCGGCTGGGAAGCTGCGTAAGCTCGTCGAGGTACGCCATGGCGTAAGACGTTTCAATCAACGCCACGATCAGCGCGAGTCCACCGGCAGCGAAATAAACTCCATCCAGATGGCTGGTTCCGGCGGCGCGTAGGGCGATAAACGCCGCTACCACGCTCCAAAGCAAGCTGCTCTCAACGGCCTTGTAACGACGCAGCAGCAGGACTGTCATGACGGCGATTGCCAGGATAAAGGCCAGCAGCGCCGGCTGTGACAGGCCGCTCCACTGCGAAAATATTAACGGGATAAATGCGCGCCGGAGCTGCGCGGCAATCTGTGCCACGGCAGGCATGCACAGGATAGCCACACTCATCACTTGCAAAGCCACCATCGCTAGCCGACGGCGGCCGGCGGGCGAAACAATTCCGCGTTCGCGCAAAAAAGCCAGCACCAGCAGGTTTAGCGGCAGCAGAATAGCAATTGCGTTCGCGACAATCTTCGCGGAATCGACGGACAAGCGTGGCATTACCCAGGCAAAAGCGCTTTGCGCCAGAGCCAACATCAGAAGAGCAAAGAACAGCCGGCTACGCCGGAAAAAAGCGCTGAGCGCCAGCCCGACTCCAAAAACCACTACGGGAAGAAATTTAACCAGCGGCGATTGCGGATCGGCCAGCACGCCTACCCGGATCAGCAGAGCGGAAAACACCAGAAGCAGGCTGCCCGGCAGCGTGAGCCGGTACAAAATAGTAAAGATTTTTCGATTGACCTTGATCACTGCGCCGCGCTCCCGGGTTGCAGATTTAAAGGGGTGCCGTGTGAAGCCAAGCTTCTACTAAGCCATTTGGTTGCAGTGGCTTACGTTGAAATACATCAATGCCTGATGCAAAAACTATATAGAGAGCGCCGCAGCCAATACAGATGCCAACAGTGCCATGGCCTTTTTCATGCTTTATTAAACTCTTGGGTACTTTCTTCGCGCTTAGGCCTCACGGCGCAAGGCTGGCACCAGCGCAGATACGTGCGAAAACAACTTCTGCCATGTAGAATTCCGGCTGACATTTCAACTGAAT
>DASXJO010000466.1:0-5454 GCA_036497385.1 Candidatus Angelobacter sp.
AACAGCGTTATCGCGCTACGGGCTTCTTCTGGCGCGGCGGAAAGAGCCGGTTTGATGATTTCCAGATACCAGTCACAGAACTCACCCCAGAAAAACTTGTAGATGGTGTTGGCCGCCTCATCAAAGCGATATTCCGCCAGGCTCTGGTTCACCTGCCCGGCAACACGATGGAAGCGCGAATAAATCCAGCGGTTCTCCAGCTTGCCGAGCTGCTCCGGTTTTGCGCCGGCTGTCAGGCTGGCCCCTTCAACGCGGTCCAGGTTCATGAACATGAAGCGTGCGGCGTTCCAAATCTTGTTGGCGAAAGCGCGGTAGCCATCGGTGCGGCTCTCAGAAAAGGCAATGTCCGTGCCGGGGGAAGCCATGGAGGCCAGAGTGAACCGGACTGCGTCAGTGCCGTATTTTTCTGTGACCTCGATGGGATCGATCACGTTGCCCTTGGTCTTGGACATCTTTTGACGGTCGGCATCGCGCACCAGAGCATGGATGTAAACATTCTTGAACGGCACGCTGCCTTGCGGATGATCGGCCATGAAGTGGCAGCCCAGCATAATCATGCGCGCCACCCAGAAAAACAGGATGTCAAAGCCGGTAATCAGAAGCGTGGTGGGATAAAAAACATCGAGGTCGCGCGTCTTTTCCGGCCAGCCAAATACCGTAAACGGCAGCAGGCCGGAAGAGAACCATGTGTCCAGCACGTCATTATCTTGCGTGAGCTCGGTATTGCCACATTTTTCACAGGCTGCGGGCGCACTGCGCGCGACCGTAATGTGCGAACATCCCTGGCAATGCCACGCAGGAATGCGGTGTCCCCACCAGAGCTGGCGCGAGATGCACCAGTCATGGATGTTGCGCATCCACTCGAAATAAGTTTTGGCGTAATTCTCCGGCGTGAATTTGATCTCGCCTTTTTCCACCGCTTCAATAGCTCGATCAGCCAGCGGCTGGATCTTGATGAACCATTGCGTTGAAAGCCGTGGCTCCACAATGGTCTTGCAGCGGTCGCATTTGCCGATGGCCAGCATGTGGTCCTTGATGCCGGCGAGCAGGCCCAGCGATTCCAGGTCGCGCAGTATTCTCTCCCGCGCCTCATAACGATCCAGTCCCTTATACGGTCCGCCGTTCTCATTGATGCGCGCCTGGTCGTCCATGACGTTGATCTGCGGCAGATTGTGGCGCAGACCAATCGCAAAATCATTGGGATCGTGCGCCGGAGTGACTTTTACCGCGCCACTGCCAAACTGCGGGTCGGCAAAATCATCGGCAATGATGGGAATCTCGCGGTCCACCAAAGGCAGCCGCAACTTTTTGCCGACAAGCTTTTGATAACGCTCGTCTTTTGGATTCACCGCAACAGCCGTATCGCCCAGCATGGTTTCAGGCCGAGTGGTAGCGATGGTGACAAACTGCTTGGGATCATCCGCCAGCGGATAGCGAAATTCATACAGTTTGCCGGCAAAATCTTCATGCACAACTTCGAGATCAGAGATGGCGGTCATGCATCGCGGGCACCAGTTCACAATGTACTTGCCGCGGTAAATCAGACCTTGCTCATGCAGCCGGACGAAGCACTCAATCACCGCGCGAGAAAGGTTCTCGTCCATGGTGAAGTACTCGCGGTCCCAGTCCACTGAAGCGCCCAGCCGCTTCATCTGCGCCTGGATCGCGCCGCCATAAAGCTTCTTCCATTCCCATACGCGGTCTAGAAACGCCTCTCGACCCAAAGCCTGGCGGCTCTTGCCTTCGGTAGCAAGCTGGCGTTCCACCATCATCTGGGTCGCGATGCCTGCATGATCGGTACCGGGCAGCCAGAGCGCGGTAAAGCCGCGCATACGCTGCCAGCGGGTGATGATGTCCATCTCCGTCTGGTTGAGCATGTGGCCCATGTGGAGGCGTCCGGTAACGTTGGGCGGCGGCAATAGCATGGTGAAAATTGGTTTGGCAGCTTCCGGCGAACCAGGCTCCGGCGTCTTCACGGAAAAGAGCTTTTCCGCGACCCAGTATTCCGCCCAGCGCACCTCAATGGCACTGGGATCATAGGTTTTGGGGAGTTCGTGGGACATGTGCGCTGTAAGGAGCTAATCTTCGATCTTACAGGCGCAGTGCGGATGTGAGCAACCGCTGGCGAATCGCAGCGATTCATTCGCCGATTAACAGAAGACATCTGACGTTAAAAAGAAAATCGCGCAATCAGCAAATCCCGGTAACATTTTGCTGATCGCGCGACTTCAAATTACAGTGCGCTTACCGTTCGCAGTGCAGCTTGCCATCATCATTGATGATGTCGCTCTTGCATTTTTGGAAGTCGTCGAGCTTGGCATCACGTGCGCCGCCATCGCGAGTCTGGCAGTGTGCTTTCAGGTCATCGCCATCGATGCGAATGCTGTCGCACGATTGCGCGTAAGAGCCTGCCGGCCAGTTTCCCTGCTGATAGGCACCCGCCGGGTAACCGCCGCGCCCGATCCCGTATCCAGCAGCTACGCACTTCAGGTTGCCATCTTCATTCACGATCTGTCCCTTGCATTTCCGATAATCATCCAGCTTGGTGTTATGCCAGTCGCCATTTACGGTCTTGCAGCGAGCTTCAAGATCATCGCCATGGCTCTTGATGTCCTTGCAGTTCTGCGTGTAAGGGCCGCTAAACCCGCCCACCGCCGAACCATAACCACCCTGATACGCTCCCACGGGCGCTCCCGGTCCGCCGTAAACGCCTGTGATGCAGCGCAGCTTGCCGTTGTCATTCACAATTTCGCCGCGGCATTTGTTGTAGTCATCCAGCTTGGTACTTTTCCAGTCACCGTTTGCGGTTGGGCAACGCGCTTCAAGATCGTCGCCATGCGCGCGCACGTCCTGGCAGGATTGCGTGTAAGAACCGCCTGGAAGTCCCGCCGCAACCCCACCGCTAACTCCGCCGCTTCTGCTGCACCGCAAAGCGCCATCGTCGTTAATGATGTCACTACGGCAGCTTTGCACGTCGCGAAGTTGGGCGCTTTGCCAGTGGCCGCTGGAATCCTGGCAATTCGCCACCAAGAGGTCATCGTGAAAATCAATGTTCCTGCAGGTTTGTTGATACGATCCGGGCGGAGTCGACTGTGCCTGGGACGAAATCCCAAGCCCCACAACGAACATCACAGCGATCGCCGAACATCTGAAAATGCCGCGCATACTTTTCTCCCTTCAACCTCGCCGGTATTCCCCCTGGCGAATATCTGGTCTGTTGAAGTTAGATTCCATGCCGTGATGCGCCGTTGTGACGAGAATTACGCCCGAGCTGCCGGATTCAGGCAACCTGAAGGTTTCAGCACTGATTGAAGGGAAGCAGACTTGCTGCTTCAGGAACACAGATTTCGGAAGTTATTTTTTAGGCCGCAGCTCGCGCATGATTTCTTCCACCAATTCCGGCTTCAGGCGCTCCATCACTCGATGTACCGCCTGCGCGATGTTGTGGTGCTCGGCTCCAGTTTCCGTTGCTGCTGCAACAGCCGCAGCTTCCACGCCGGACGTAACAGCATCATGGACCTGATGAGTCACGGCTTCATGCGCCGAAGCAGAAACTGGATCAATGCTTTCCGGGACCGCGGCGGTGCTTTCAAAAGATGCCGCCGGGGCTATCTCCACCGGCTCGGCAATGCGCACTGGCGGGCGGTATTCAAACGATGGCACTCCTTTTTCTACAGGCTTTGCCTCAGCCGCCGCAACCGCATCAGCGGGCGGTTCAGGCTGTATTTCTACCGGCGTCACCGGGCCCTCATGTACGTCAATCGGTGCCGTGGCGTGGCTATAAGCGGCCATCGCGGCCGCTACACGCGCTTCAAAATCTGCATCGCTGACTTCCGCTGTCGCCCCGTTGGTAAGAGACTCACTAGCCGCAGGCGCAACTTCCATTGCAGCCGCTAACGGCGCTTCCTGGGCCACGGTGCCTGAATTATTGCTGGATGGCCATGCTGCAGGCTGTTCCGCTGCCGCGGATTTCTGTGCTGTTTGCGGCTCTGCCTCGAAAGTTGAGAGTAGTCCGGGCTCTACCCGATCGGCCACGGTAGCACGCGTGGTTTCGTCAGCCGTTTCCTGCAACTCCGGTTCGCGTGGAATCTCTATGTCACCGGTGGGCGGCGCGGACGTTGGCAGCACTTCATAAGCAGCTGCTTCTGGTTGCGGTTCCGGTTCTTTATAGACCGGGATAAAGTGCGGATGCGCAGGCTCCGCCGCTATCGATACAGCCTGAGCGGCTTCCACTGGCATTGCGCTTATTTCCGGATCAGCAAGCGGCTCCATTGCCACTGTTTCCGGCTCCGCTTCGGCGACAACCGCATCAGGCGCAACTTCTACCGGAGCGGCGGTAATCGCTGGCTCGGGCTCGGCGGCAGGCGCAACCGCAGCGGGTTCCGGTCTCGCTTCTTCTTTCCATGAACCAGGCAGTTCGTACTCTGCTGTGGGAATCGGCGGAGCCGGCACGATCACGGATGTTTCAAACGTTGCGGCAGGGCTGCTCACCCCAAAATGCTGCGGACTTATCGAAGAATCTGCTCCCAGCATATCGTTGAATGCGGCCGCCCCAGCCATGTGGTCGGGGACTTCAACCATTGGCTGCGAGCTGGCTTTCCCCATGGAACGTTGCTCCATGTGTTCAACCGCTGCACTTGTATCTTCCTGGTATTGCACTTCAGCCTGAACAGCCTGTGCCACCATGGGTGGTACTGGCGTCTGGGCAATGCGCTCTTCAAACTTCTTGATAATCGCCAGAAGATCACTGGCTTCAAATGGCTTTATGATGACGCCGTCTGCCTTTACGCGGTTCGCGTCTTCCGGCTTGTACGGCTCCATCTTGCCCACAGTCAGCAGCACCGGAATCTTCATCGTCTCCAGTGAGCCACGGACTTTCTCGCAGACTTCCAGCCCGGAATATCCCGGCATGTAAACGTCAAGGATGATGATGTCGGGCTTTTGCTCGGCAATTTTTTTCACGGCAGCCGCGCCATTGCTGACGGCCACCACGTCATAGCCCGCTTCAGAAAGGATTTTCTTGCCCATGTTCTGGGCAGTCATGCTGTCATCGGCAAATAGAATTCTTAAGGACACGTAAAAAACACCTTCTTAAAGCTGCGCGCTGTGCATCAACTGCCATCAGTGCGCCACTGGCTATGTCACATCCGGACGAGCCAACATCGCGCGCCGGCGCATCTATCCCTTTGGTGAGGCGAGAAACAGGGCTAACTTACTGATAATTAGCTTTGAAGTCAATCAGAACACTATCTCAGAACCAACAGAGGCATGCATTCTCCGCATTCCAAAAGTGCTAGTCCCTGTGGGTATCTGAAATACCAGTCAAGCTTCCGCTAAAACGGAATCAGCTTACGCAGTCCCTTTTTCTCTTTCTTCTTGCTGCTGGATTCCTGCTTGGGATCCGCCGCTGCTGTCTTGCTGTCCGTAGTAGCTGTCTGGCCGTTCTCCGTGTTT
>DASXJO010000467.1:0-1627 GCA_036497385.1 Candidatus Angelobacter sp.
ATCACGCCTTTTTCATAGGCATGCTTTACCTGCTTCATTTCGGTTACGGTATCGGCCAACTCAATGATTGTCGGATGCGCGTTCCTTCCCGTCAAGATTACGTGTACCCCGGCGGGTTTGTGCTTTAGAGTCTCCACCACCCTGGCCGGATCCAGCATGCCATAGGTAATCGCGTAATTGATCTCGTCGAGCACAACCAGATCCCACTTGCCGGACATAATGGCTTCGGTCGCTTCCTGCCACGCCGCTTCCACCATGCGTATGTCTTCCGGATCGGTTTCCGCGCCGCCTACTTTAACAAAGCCGCGGCCCATCTGCTTCATAACAAAGTTGTCGCCGAATGCCTTCACGGCATCGAGCTCGCCGTAATGCCATGAGCCTTTCAGGAATTGCAGCATCAGGACCTTCATGCCGTTGCCGACCGCACGCAGGGCCGTCCCCATGGCAGCGGTGGTTTTACCCTTGCCCGGCCCGGTGTTTACGATGATCAGCCCTTGGTGAACGTCGCCCATATCTTTTTTCGCGCAAATCATTTTTGCGCAGATCAGTGGCCGGTATGGTACGGATGGCCTTTCAAGATTGTAAATGCCCGGTAGATTTGCTCCAGCAAAACCACCCGCGCCAGCTCATGCGCCAACGTCATCTTGCCGAAGGAGAGAACCAGATCGGCTGCGCCGCGGGCCTTATCGCTAAAGCCATCTGCGGGGCCAACGCCGAAGAACAGATTCTGCGTGCCGCGGTCTTGCTGGTCGCGCAGCAGGTTGGCAAACTCTTCTGAGGTAAACTGGCGGCCCCGGGCATCCAGCAGTATAAGCACAGGCGCGGTGCGACCGGTGGTATCAGCGGCTAACTCCAGCAAAGCCTGTTCGGTATTCATCTCGTGCGATTCCGCTCCGACATAGCGCGAGATGCGCTTCAGGTATTCGTCAGTAAGCGCGCGTATAGCAACTTCCTTGGTCTTGCCTATCCAGGCGATCTGAAGCTTCACGCCGATTTCCGTGACTTCTTTTTTGTCTTGGAAGCCTGGGTCTTGGAACCTTGGGCCCGGGTCTTGCTACGCGCCGCTGCGCGGGGGGAAGCAGCTTTCTTTTTTGTCGGCGCTTTCCTGGCGGTTTCTCTGGTGGACGCAGTCTGTTTCTTTGCCGCCGGCTTCTTTGCCAAGTCGGCCGGGGTCAGCTTGCGCGCCGACTTCCACAGCCGTTCCAGATCGTAAAACTTGCGCGCGCGCTCAGAAAATATGTGCAGCACAAAGTCCACGTAGTCCAGAAGCACCCATTCAGCCTGGGTGTAACCTTCTACGCTGTTGGGGCGTTGGCCTGCTTCAGCCATGTTCTTTTGCACATCGTCGGCAATTGCCTGAATCTGGCGCGGGTTGGTGCCGGAGCAGACGACAAAATAGTCAGTAAATGCTCCGCTGCTCTTATCCATTTCAAGGATGACAACGTCCTCACCCTTTTTGCCTTCAATGGCCTTGACCGCCTGTGCGACGTGCTGCCTGGTCTGTGAACTCATCCGTTCTTATGGCTCCTGCTGGTATGCCCGTGCTGGCGGGCTTCTTGAAAAGATAGCACTTTGTCCCGGCTTGCGCTGGTACTTTCCTTGTCGGCGGCTCCGACGTAAAGATTCT
>DASXJO010000468.1:0-5837 GCA_036497385.1 Candidatus Angelobacter sp.
GTTTCTGCGTCGCTAATTCCTAGCCTGGCAGCTAACTCAGCGTTCCGCTTGTCCAGGGATTCTGTGGTCTGTTGAACGGTCATACCCTTGGCCTTATCGGCTTTCACCTGCTGCATTACTTCCTGAAACAATGCGATGTTACTGCGAAGAAAGTCAGTGTTTGTTTCGGGATCGCCGTGGCCAGAAATGATTACATTGGGCTCAAGCGCCGCAAACTTCTCTAAGGTCTTGAGCCACTCCGCTGGATACGTGCCGCCGATGGCAAAGGGATAAGGGCTGAGTAGGATGTCGCCGGTTATGAGAACTTTTTCCTTCGGCAGATAGAGATATGTGTCGCCGGTAGTAATGGCCTGCGCGTGCAGCACCTGAATCTCACGGCCGCCCATCAGGATGGTCATGGAATCAGAAAACGTCACGTTAGGATACGTCTTGCGCAGCGACTGCTTCTGCGCCAGAAAGTTGCGATCCGCGGCGAGCCGCTCTTCCGCGGCCTTGATGCGCTCCGGAGGCGCGTTCTTCGCCTTGGCAGCTGCAATCTGCTTTTCAAAGCCATCCAGAAATTGCGGTAGATCTTCTTTCAGGCCTTTAGCATTCCAGCGCGGCTCGACGGTCAGCATAAGCTCACGCGTTTTTTCATGCGTGATGATTTGCAAGCCGGGAAATGCTGCCTGATAAGTTTGATTGCCGCCCCAATGATCCCAGTGCCAGTGTGAGTTCACCAGATAGCGAACGGGCTTGTCAGTAAGCTTGCGGATTTCGGCGAGCACGGTCGCTGCTGTTTCCGGCGTGGCACTGGAGTCAAAGACAAGCACGCCGTCATCGGAAAGAATAGCAACCGAATTTCCGCTGAGGCCGACGTCAGCATATGGCGTGGTGGTGAAGAGATAGACACCCTCGGCCACTTTCCGGCCCGTGACTTTGCCATACTCTGCGGAGAAAGCGCTTCCGCCCAAGAGTAAAAGGCAGAGCAGAATAGGAAAGCACGACCGCGTAGCGATTCGGTTCAATGAGTCTCCTGAGCGCAATGTGGTAGTAGACGGATGACGGGAGACGTGGTGAGCGCAACTGATCCCTCGGTCGCTAAAACTGGTCGAGCGGCAAGATTGGATTAGGGAAGCCGGCGCATGAGAAGGCCCGAAAAATGCCATCCCTGAATATTGATTCACTGATCAGAGCGCGTTGGTGGCTGCTGCAACCGTCTGCTCGATATCTGCTTGGGAGTGCGCGGCGCTCATGAACACGGCTTCATATTGCGATGGCGGCAGGTAAATGCCATGTTCCAGCATTGCGCGATGGAATTTGCCAAAGGCCTGCGTGTCTGATTTGGCGGCGGTGTCCCAATCGTGGACCACGCCGGGCTGGAAGAACCATGTGAACATTGAGCCTACGCGATTGCTGGTAAGCGGAACGCCTTTCGTCTTTGCGACGGCAAGCACGCCGTCCACCAGCGCAGCGCTACGCTGCTCCAACTGCTGGTAGATTTCTGGGCGCGTTTTCAAATCGCGCAAGGTGGCCAGCCCCGCTGCCATCGCCAGGGGATTGCCGGAGAGTGTCCCGGCCTGATAAACAGGGCCAAGCGGCGCGATCATGTCCATGAGTTCAGCGCGTCCGCCATAAGCGCCGACAGGAAGGCCTCCACCGATGATCTTACCCAGCGTGGTGAGATCGGGCTTGATCTTGAATAATTGCTGTGCGCCGCCAAAGCTCAAACGGAAGCCGGTCATCACCTCGTCGAAGATCAGCACCGTGCCGTGCTGCACGGTGATGGCGCGCAGAAATTCCAGATAACCCTCACGTGGCGGAACACACCCCATATTGCCTACCACGGGCTCCACGATAACGCAGGCGATCTGCTCTCTGAATTTGGCGAATGCCTCTTGCACCGCCTGCTGATTGTTAAACGGCAGCGCCAGAGTGAACTTGGCTTGTTCATCCAGTACGCCGGCAGAGCCAGGAATGCCGAGCGTCGCAACGCCGGAGCCGGCCTTCACCAGCAGGGAATCTGCGTGTCCGTGATAGCAACCTTCAAACTTGACGATGTATTTGCGTCCGGTAAAAGCTCGCGCAAGGCGGATGGCCGACATGGTGGCTTCCGTGCCGGAGCTGACGAAGCGGACTTTGTCCATTGCAGGAAAGGCTTCAATTACGGCTTCGGCGAGCTCGGCTTCCGCCGGAGTGCATGCGCCAAAGCTGGCGCCATTGCGATTGGCCTTTTCCACGGCTTCCACCACGCTGGGGAAAGCGTGTCCCAGGATCAGCGGCCCCCACGAGCCGACGTAGTCAATGTATTCGTTGCCGTCGGCGTCCCAAATGCGTGGGCCCTTGCCGCGCACGATGTACGGCGGCTCACCGCCTACGGATTCGAAGGCACGGACCGGAGAATCTACGCCGCCGGGGATTACGCGCGAGGCGCGTGCATGCAGTTCCTGTGACTTAGCGCGTGGTTTCATTTGGAGTCTTGAATATACTACTTCGTCTTATGTCGCTTCGCAAACCGCTTACAGGTCAATCGATTCCAGCGCTTATTTTGGCCCTTTTGCAGCGGAGTCGGCGCGCAAGTCGGCCTCGTTCTAGTGTTGAAGCAACCCAGGGTCTTACCTTCTCAAATAGGCCATGGATCAAGACGAGTGGCGCAGAATCATTTTGAAGTTGATTCGTGTTTATTCGCGAAATTCGCGGCTCGATTTTTTTACTAAGATTAGCTAATCTGCCACGACTCGTCGCCCAATGCCGCACTTTGCCGCTCGCGGAGCATAGATCTGCGTGGGCAAGATCGCATTGTTCGTTGAGATCACAGAATACAACCCAATGGAGGCACACGGTGAAACGGCTATTTTTCTTACCTTGATTTCATTGATTCCCAGCGTCAGCTTTGCTCAGCAGAGCTAACGGCTGCCGGACAACAAATAATTAGCGACAAAGGCCCGCAGAGATTCTTACGGCTGCTTCATAAGCTTTGAGTCCCTGGTTAAAAAATGCGTCCATTTCTTTAAGAGGGACAAGGTACTGATCCCACCAGAAAAAACAATAGCTGTTACTTCGGGCGGAAAGAAACCCGAACATAGGCGGAGATGGTGGACTGAAACGCTCAGAAGTCAGCTGGAATGCCAGCGCTGATTCGCGTTCTCCATCGCCGATATCCTGTTCAAAGTAGACGAACTTTGTATTGCCGATCACACCGCTTATTGCGTTGTGCAGATCTCCACCTCTATGGAACTTCAATTCATATAGTCCTAGCTCAGAGGGATCGAAGCTCTCTTCATAGTGAAAACTCTTTTCGTCCGCAAACTTCTGAAGCAACGGCGCACGGCGAAGTCCCAGAAGGAAGCAAAAGGCGGAATTGAATAACGAGTAAACGTCCAGTCGAACCATGTCTGCGGATGGTATCCCATATCCGGCATCAAACGCGCTCAAATTCAATCTTGTCTGCTGGCCAACTTCGTGGTGCTCAGTCTCTGAGGTAAAATGAATAGGTGATCCTTCCATTCGTCCGCGAAGTCCTGGCGGACGTGGAAAAAAGCCCTGGGTTCCAGCAGGCGGCCTCATATCTAAAGCAACGGAGGGGGGAGTCAAAACCCCCTGCGGGGCGTATCCGTCTGTCCGGACTTATTTCTAGTGCAAAATCCCTACTGATTCCATACTTGCAGCGAGCGGCGGGAGTGCCGCTGATCCTGATTGTGGCGGACAACCGCGCCGCTGAAGCAGTCTGCCCTGTAATCCAATCTTTTTGCGAGTTGACGGGCGCGTGCAGCCCTCAGTCGGTGGTAAAGCTCCCGGCTTATGACGTGTTGCCGTTTGAAAACATGTCTCCGCATCCGGATATACAGGAAGAACGCGCGACGGCGCTGTGGAAGATTTCCACCAACGCTGCCTCGATTGTGATTGTGCCGCTCAATGCGGCTTCCATGCGGTTGCGGTCGGCGGAGCACTATTCCGGGTTGGCGCGCGTCATTCGCCGCACGGACATGCTTGACCTGGAAGAACTGGTCGTACATCTGAATACCATCGGCTATTCCGCCGTCGACGTGGTGGAGATGCCGGGGCAGTATGCTGTCCGCGGCGGGCTGCTGGACGCGTATCCGCCGGAAGCTGACCGGCCACTCCGTATTGAGTTGTTCGGAGACGAGGTTGAATCGATCCGCAAATTTGATCCCGGGACGCAGCGGTCTGCTTCAGCCATAGATGAAGTTGTGCTGCTGCCGCTTTCTGAGACGCCCGTCCGCGAAGAACTGCTTACGGAAATTCATGCACGGCTTTCCGGCGCTCGGCTGGAAGGCGAAAGCGACGCGGTCCGCCACGCGCTGGCGGATACCGGTGTCTCGGTCTTTCCCGGCTGGGAGTTTTACGCGAACGCCGGAGCCGAAGGAACTCTGTTTGACCTACTACCGAATGCGGTTGTGTTTATGGACGAGCCAACGGCCATTGAGGCCGAGCAGGAACACTGGTGGGAAAAAGTTGTCCAGCGGCATGAGCAGAGCCTGGTGGGCAAGCTGGCCACGCCGGAAGATATCTATCTGCCGCCCGATGAATGGAATGCACTGATTGCGCGGCTGCCCGGCGGAAGCCTGGAGCATTTAAATGTGTTGCGCATTGCGCGCGCTGAAGAAGATCTGGGCCTAGCCGATCCGCAAGTGCCTGACCAGTCCTTGGTCGAGTTTCCCGCGCACTCAACCTCGCGCTTTCATGGGTCAGTCCCGGCGATGGTGGAAGAGGTAAAGAAGCTCACCGCGCAAGGCCAGCGCGTGATGTTTGCCGCGCCGAATACCGGCGAAATGGAACGGCTGGCCGATATCTTTACCGAATATCAAGTGCCGTTCCGGCTGGGCACGCGTACTCCTGTCCCGGGCAGCGAGACGTATCTCGACGAAACAGCATATTTCTCCGGCGATCTTTTGACCACCACGATTGTCCGCGCTACTGTGCCGGAAGGCGTAGCGCTTTCCGATGCGCGGCTGGTGATCTTTGGCGCGCGCGATCTGTTTGACGATTCAGAGATCGAGCCGCAACAGCCGTTGCGACGCAAGTCAAAGACCGCGGCATTCATGTCAGACTTCCGCGATCTTGCGGTGGGTGATTTTGTAGTGCACATTGAACACGGCATTGCAATGTACCAGGGGCTGAAAGAGATCGAGCAGGGCGAGATTACCGGCGAATACATGGTGCTGGAGTTTGCCGAGGCGGCGAAGCTTTATGTGCCGCTCACGCGGCTGGACCTGATACAGAAATATCGGTCGAGCGAGGGAGTGCATCCGCCGCTGAGCCGGCTGGGCGGAACGGCGTGGGCCAAGACCAAAGCGCGCGTGAAAAACGCCATGAAAGATATGGCGGACGAGCTGCTCAAGCTCTATGCCGCGCGCAAAGCCGCGCAGGGCCACGCTTTCCCTACGGATACGCAATGGCAAAAAGAATTTGAAGACGCATTTGAATTCAATGAGACCGACGATCAACTGACCGCGACGGCAGACATCAAACGCGACATGGAATCCACGCTGCCCATGGACCGGCTGCTCTGCGGCGACGTGGGCTACGGCAAAACGGAAGTTTCTATGCGCGCGGCGTTCAAAGCCGTGCAGGACAACAAGCAAGTGGCGGTGCTGGCGCCGACGACGGTCCTAGTCTTCCAGCATTTTGAAAATTTCAAGCGCCGCTTCGCGGCTTTTCCTATCACTATCGAAATGATGAGCCGCTTCCGCAATGCCAAGCAGCAGAAAGAAACGGTGGAGCGGATCGAGCAGGGCAAAGTGGATATCGTGATCGGCACACACCGCATTCTTTCCAAGGACATCAAGTTTCAGGACCTGGGGCTGGTCATCGTGGATGAAGAGCAGCGGTTCGGG
>DASXJO010000469.1:0-27515 GCA_036497385.1 Candidatus Angelobacter sp.
GCGGATGACTGTCGCAAGATCAAGTTGCTCAACGGATGCGCGAATGATGCCAGCACCGGATGAACTCTGCTCCGTCTTGATCTTTGGATACCGCTCTTCGAGCTGTCGAACTTTCGCGTCCGCGCCCCAGCGCACATAACAGTCCCGGGCATCTCGCAAATAGACATTCGCAATTTTAGGAAGACCTCGTGCTGAATAAAACTGCGCTGCACATTCATTAGCCACCCCCTCGCAATGTGCGAACCCGTTCTCTTGTGCCGAACGAATCGCCGCTTCGTATGAATGTTCTGCGTCTGGAATCCGGCCTTCAATACGCGCGACCTCTGCATTGATCAGCGCAGCTCTGGTTTCGAAATTTGCGGGGCAATGCAGCGCCCATGTTTCGAGCTGTCGATGATGGTCATCAATAGCGGCAAAATGCTTCTGTTTCTCTTCGGGAGAAGCCGAGTTCCAGGCAGCAGCATGCGCCAGGGCGGCATAGAAACGGAAATCTCCCGTTTCCACCTGCGAAGCCGCGGGCCAGAGCAACTGATGGGCTTTGCGAGACGCCTCGACAGCTGAGGCATAGTCTCCAGCGAAAAATCTGGCCTGCAACTTTCTAGTCCAGTAGAAAAATTCGGCTAGAGCCAGCACCGGATTACTCGCGAGACGGTGTTCGGTCTCCGATTCGTTATAGTCTGCCGCGTTGAAAGACCCAAAGATCGAAGTCAGCCCGCGAAGCGTACGTATGAGAGCTAACTGCGCTGCGCAATTTTCTGCCACCAGCCCAAAACCGGCCTTCTTAACGAAGTTGAGGCCCTTCTCCGCCTCTGCTTGCACCTCTGCAAGAGGATCGCCCACAGCCAAATAATTCGTAATCAGCTCATGCCAGCTATAGGCGGAGAACGTAAGGTCCCCTGTTCGATATGCGACATCGAACGCCCGGCGGACCAGTTCACGTCCTTCCAAGGCATGCTTTGCCCATGGCGTGAGCGTACCAAATGAGATGTAGGTCCGCGCCTGGTAGCGAGTCAGGTTGCGTTTTTCTACGAGTTCGTACCCTAGCTGGCCGAACCGAAATCCATCTTTGTAATTGTTGAAACGCGGGCCGGCGAACATCCCGAACCAGACATAGCCGAAACATGATGCATCGCAATTGCCGTGCTCCAGGCAAAGACTCACCATCCGGCAAACGACCAGCGTGGATAGATTTTCATCGAAGAACATGGCCGGATGGACGATCTCGGTGAACACATCGAGCATGTCGAGGACATCGGCGTCATCGAGCAGCGGCAAGTCTATAAGATCCTCGATTTGACGGTTGCCGAGGAGCGCCCAGATCCGGTCGTGCTCCTGCATTACGTCGTCGTGCGCAGGATGTGGAGACCAGTTGGTGCCGTTGCGGCGAAGGTACTCGAGAAACGCTTCAATGGCACGTTCACTACGGTCCAGGGTCGTATAAAGCGTGACCTGCAATCGGGTGACAACCGCATAATCATGGCGGCCCCTGGCATGCTGCGCCAACATGCTCAGGCGGGCTTCGGCTGCCACCACGTCCGCAGTATGCAGTTCGCACTCGGCCATAAGAGACTCAATCGAGAAGATAAGCTCATAGTTGCGCCTCCAAGCCTCTTCGCTTAATAGCGACCGTCCTGCATTAAGATATTTCAGTGCAGAAGCGTAAGCTGTGGATGCTTTTGCCCGTCGGCCGGCGATTAGATTCAGGTAAGCGGCCCGCTCACGCTCAGCCGCCTCAGTAATGAGGCGTAACCCGCGGTTGAGTTGACTGACGATGTCGAAGATCTTTTCTTCCAGCAGCTCTTGCGGGGTGCTCTCCATGAGAATTCTGCCAATCCGCAAATGGGTCTGAGCACGCTGTTGCTCCGGAATGAGAGAGTAGGCTGCTTCCTGGATCCGGTCATGATGGAAGCCATATGAATTCTCTGAGCGAAAGATAAGGCCTCCGCGAACTGCTTCCCACAGTTGAGTATGGATTTCTTCTTCTTCTGAATCCTCATATACCGTTCGCAACAGCCCGAATTCAGCGCTGTTTCCCAGGCAGGCGAGTTGCTTCAGGGACTCCTGCGTCGCATTTGGGAATCGGCTCAGCTTACCCAGCATCAAGTCCACCACATTGGCCGAGTAGCCTTTTGAGTGAATGTGTTCAAGGTCCCATCGCCAAATGGCAGCGCTTGGCTCGAAACTCAGCAAACTTTCCTCTTCCAGTTCCGTGATGAACTGAATCGTGAAGAAAGGATTCCCACCAGTCTTCTCGTGGATCAATTGCGCTAGTGGACCGGCAGCCTCCGGCTCACAGCGCAGTGAGTCCGCAATCAATTGACCGATATCGTCGGGGCCGAGTGGTGCCAGCACAACTTCCTGCATTTTCGTTCCAGCGTCACGGATCGCGGTCAACGTCCGCATGAGCGGGTGCGATGAACTGACTTCGTTGTCGCGGTAGGCCCCAACCAGCACCAGGTGTCGAACGTCCGGATCGGTAATAAGGTATTCCAGGAGTTCCAGGGTTGCCGCGTCAATCCATTGCAGATCGTCGAGGAACAACGCAAGCGGATGCTCCTGCTTACCGAACACGCCGAGGAACCGTTGGAGCACTATCTGGAAGCGATTTCGTGCTTCTCGATGCGGCAGGTCTGCGACAGGTGGTTGATTGCCGATCACGAATTCGACTTCGGGGACCAAATTGATAATCAGTTGGCCATTCGGTCCCAATGCTTCCAGAATGTCGCCCCGCCAACGGTCCACCTCAACGTCGCTCTTGACGAGAATCTGACGCACCAGCATCTGGAATGCTTGTGCCAGCGTCGCGTATGGAATGTCCCGTTTGTACTGGTCAAACTTGCCTGAGGCGAAAAGCCCACGTGACGGGACCAGCGCCTTATGCAGTTCGTTCACCACCGAAGATTTTCCGACACCGGAATACCCCGATACCAGCACCAATTCGGCGGCACCTTGCGCCACCACCCGATCAAACGCTGCGAGCAGCGCATCCACTTCGCGCTCTCTCCCGTACAGTCTCTCTGGTATCAGCAGTCGGTCCGGAAAATCGTCAGTGCCCAGAGCGAATCGATCGATCCGGCCGTGCGACTGCCATTCCGACTGGCACCGCCGGAGATCGGCTTCCAGACCCGCCGCGGTTTGAAAACGCTCCTCGGGGTTTTTTGCAAGGAGCTTCATGATGATTTCGGAAAGGGGTTTCGGAACTGCCCGACGATCAATGGGAGCCACTGGCTGACGTGCGATGTGGCAGTGGACCCACTCCAGAGGGTCGGCGGCCGTGAATGGGAGCGCACCGATCAGCATCTGATACAAACTGACGCCCAAAGAATAAAGATCGCTTCTGGAATCGATGGATCGGTTCATGCGCCCGGTCTGTTCAGGGGACATGTAAGCAAGTGCGCCGGCGATGATCTCGGGTGGCGCGGGCGTCATGCGCTCGCGGGGAAGCCGGGACGCAATGCCAAACCCGGTGAGCCACACCTGACCAGAGGCGTTTACTAAGGCGTTCGCCGGCCTGACGTCCTTATGGATGAGCCCTTGCCGATGGACGCACTTGAGTGCTGCCGCCAAACCGATGGCGATACGCAGAAAACGCGGCACATCGATTGCTCGTCCCTTGTCCTGCTCGATAACCTGATCCAGGGGTTCACCACCTGGACACTCAAGAATGAGCACCGCTCGCCCTTGCTGACGAGTTAGCGCGAGCGGCTTGGCCGACCAGGTCGAATCGAGTTCGCTCGCGAGCGAGTATTCGTGTTCGAGCCGACGAATGGTATCAGGAGACGGCTGTTCAGCAGAGACCGAGACAGCCAGGATGGGCCTTGGGTCGCCACGCTCTCTGCCGCGGTAGAGCGTGAACTCCGCGTCCTCGCGAAGCGGCTCCAAGATGTATTCGGCGCTCTCTGCCACTGAGAACCCTCTCGTTATCAAGCGTTTTCTTTAAGCTGTTTTCTGCTGGACGTGCTCGCGCGTGCGTACTTCTATCGTAGCAGCAACGCGGCAGGGATCGGCGGCCGAGATGATTGATGACTAAAGTTGGGAGTGAAGACGCGTGTGGAGAGGGCGTCATGATTTTAGCTCCTCTGCCTTATTTGGTTTCAATGAGCCGAGTACGAGTCGATACTAAAGTCCAATTTATTTTTTACCATCCTTTCTGGCTTAATGCTAGACGATGGTGAGATCTGAAACCAGAAAGGAAGGACCGTATGTCAGGCATCCAGGGGGCTCCAATCCTTGTCCCCGAAGCCAACCAAGACACCACACGCGATGGCAATAAAGATCGTAAACGACGGGGTTTAACGTCGCGAGTTTCTGCGTGGATCATTGGTTCCAAGCTGACCGGGAAAATTGCTTCGTATCTGGACGAATTCCTGCATCATTGTTTCGCGCCACCTGCAATGCGTCAAGTCAAACTTTTCCTGAATGGAACATGGGCTGGCCATCCACTGCATCCTGCACTGACGGATGTACCAATAGGGGCTTGGACGATAGTGATTGCGCTGGATTTGACAGCATTGCTCTTCCATTTGCCCCAGCTTGGCCTGGCTTCCTGCATAGCAGTCCTGGTTGGCGTGGCAGGAGCTTTGGGCGCAATTGCGGCGGGGCTGGCCGATTGGATGGATGTTGATCCTCCTGAAAAAGCCATTGGTGCTTTCCATGGCATAGTGAATGTCACCGCGACGGTTCTCTTCTTTTGCTCTTTCCTGGTCCGCTGGAACCAGCACTGGCAGCCTGGCTGGAAAGCATTTTTTGTCTCACTTGCAGGATATCTGCTTGTAATGGGAGGCGGCTATCTGGGCGGAGTGATGGTCTTTCACATGGGAGTGATGGTCAACCGCAATGCTTACCGGAGTGGCCCCGCAGACTTCACGCCGGTTGTGATGCCAGATCACCTTGCTGAGGGTCAACTCCAGCGAGTGTTGGTCGAAGAACAACCGATACTGCTGGTGAAGATCGATGAGCAGATTCATGCTCTTGGCGCAGTTTGCTCACACTACGGCGCCCCGCTCAGTGAGGGCAAAATTATAGGCGGAGCAATCGAGTGCCCTTGGCATGCCTCCAGGTTTTCACTTGAAGATGGTAGCGTTGTTCAAGGGCCCGCCTGCGATGGCATCCCTGTTTACGACTGTCGAATAGTCGATGGCCAGGTGCAAATCAAGATTCGGTGATCGAAAAGATTGCGAAGTGCTGATGTGAGCGCAATGATAGAAGCACCAATGTCGCTTACTTTTGTTCTTATCGTTGCTGGTTCCACGGTGGCTGCCTTTCCCATCCCGCTGCGATCAGCCACAGTTTGATTCGGCTAGAGCCCTGACGAAGAATCTATGCACTAGCCGATGATCCGACACCCAGCTGTCGGTTGCACATTTTGGTACACATTGGTAGATCCTTAATACTCCACCCCGGTCTCGGCTCAATGTCCTTCTGGACTCATCGGATGAAGAAGATCACCATCTCCCATCCCTTTTGCCCCGTGCACCTAACAACCAGGCTGATGGTTATTCAACTGATAGATTCACGGATACCGCACTATGCAGGCTGAATCGAGGGTAGAAGCGATACCAAAGCACAATGGACAGCCCTTCGGAAATGGCGCATTGTTTGGTCATGGAAGACTCTGGGGGTATAACCAGGAGCGAGCGTCCGCTTCTGTCTGTGGTCGATGATGACGAGTCGGTGCGCGAGTCACTGCCTGACCTGATTAAGGAGTTCGGTTTTGCAGCTCGAGCTTTTTCGTCAGCAGAAAGATTTCTGACATCCGGTTATGTTGATGAGACAAGATGCCTCATCCTCGACATTACTATGCCGGGCATGAGTGGACCGGAACTTGATCTGGAGCTGGAACGTCGCGGAAAAGCAATCCCGATCATATTTATTACTGGTCAAAGAGATGACGCTGTTCGCGACCGGCTGCTCAAGAAAGGCGCAGTGGATTTTTTGCTCAAACCTTTCAGTGATGCAGACCTCCTTGCGGCGATCGACAAGGCACTGCAAGCTTGAAGATTTTAGCGTACATCCTCCAGGAGAATACAATGATTGCAATGCGCTCAACTGGTCATAAAACGGCACCGTCTTCAAACTGGGTTGCTGAGCCCATTGTCTTTATTGTTGATGACGATGTTTCGGTGCGCGAGTCGCTGGAACTCTTGATTCAGACCGAAGGCTGGAAATGTAAGACATTCGAGTCTGCGCAAGAATTCCTTCATTATCCGACACAACCTGTCCCTAGCTGCCTTATCCTTGACCTTTCGCTTCCGGGACTGAACGGCCTTGAGCTACAAAAGCAAATTGCCGCCAAGCGCACCGACATGCCAATCATCTTTATCACCGGCTATGGTGATGTACCCAAGACCGTGCAAGCCATGAAGGCGGGCGCTCTGGAATTCTTCACCAAACCGCTCGACAATGATGCATTGGTCACTTCTGTTCGAAGTGCTCTCGGGCGAAGCCGCCTTGCGCTCGCCCATGACGCTGAGATGCAGGAACTCCGAACCAGCTACACGTCACTTACTCCCCGAGAACAGCAAGTCATGGCGTTGGTTGTATCCGGCTTACTGAATAAACAGATTGGCGGAGATCTCGGCATCAGCGAGATTACGGTTAAAGCGCATCGAGGGCAGGTCATGCATAAGATGAAAGCAAATTCCCTGGCTGACCTGGTGAAGATGGCTGCCAAGCTCGTTTTACCTCGCCCGAACTCCGAATTTTTAGCTCATCAAAATCGTAATCTGCTGTGATCGTCTGCCTGCCGACATTGCGAGCTCTCTTTGCATGCGTTTGCGCCGGCTGAACTCGCTCGACATACGAAGATCTCGAACCATACCTTCGTCCAATAGATTTCTCCTCGCGTTCATGATGTGATGATGCGAAATAGATTGATGTCCGAAACACATGCACGATGAGCATTACTGCGCATGACAAGATGACCCAATCGGATGGAGGTTTACGATGAGTATTGTTGACAAGGCGCTCGAAGCAAACCGCAACTATGCAAAGAATTACAATCCAACACTGGGCAAGCGTCCCGCCCCTAAAATCGCAGTTGTAACCTGCATGGACCCGCGTCTCTCAGACCTCTCTGGAATCCTGGGGCTCCCGCAGGCCGATATCGACGTTATCCGAACCGGCGGACCCGCAGTTACCGAAGATGTTCTCGGAGAGCTTGTTGTTTCCACCCGTGTACTCGGAACAACAGAGATACTGCTTCTCAACCACACCGGCTGTGGATTCACCACCTTCACCGATGATGAGCTGAACTCGAAGCTTGCTGCGTCTACTGGCGACGCATCACCCGCTCCGATGCGTTTCTTCTCTTACAGCGACCCCGAGCAGAATACTCAGGAGCAGATCAAAAAAGTGAGGTCACATCCTTGGATTGCAAAAGATGTTCCGGTACGCGGTTTTATCTTCGACGTGGAAACCGGCCTCTTGCGGGAAGTTCAGCCAATTGCCCGGGTAACTGCTGCCTGAATTATCTGGAGATGCGGAGCAATCACCTTGCGGCATCTGACCGTGTAGCACCGCAATTTGTCAATACCCTCACGCCGAATTGTCTACCAAAGCTTGCCGGCTACGACGTTTTTGTTAGGAGCCAATGTTTAATCGATGGAAGAAACGTTGCGCATCGACGGCTCCAATGGCATTCATCTTTTGCGGAGAGGTCAACCCCAAGCGGCTGGTTATAATTCAGCCCAGTCGCTTCGCCCTCTACGCAATTCAATGTTGGCTAGCTCGCGTCTGCCAATACTAAGGTTCAACAATACCATCGTCCAATTGTTTCAGCTCAGCGCCTCTGGTCTGATGGGCTGATTGCAATTCACAATCCGATCTGAATTGCGCGCTCCAAAAGTTACAAAGGAGTCAGCTATGATTCACAAAGTAGTACAGCCCACCTGCAGAGCCAGTCATAAGCGAAAACGACGTGGCTACTCGTTCTACACCTCGAGACTCTGGCGGAGCGACGCGATGGCTATGTTGGGAATGGTCCTAATGACCGCTATCATTTTCGCCCAGACAGCTACTTCGCAAATTAAGACAACAAGAAAGGAGAGCACCATGACCCGAGCTGCGACTGCGATAGTTGGCGCTGACTCCACTGCGGCTACAATTCGACCGTTTAAAATTAACGTTCCGGATGAAGCATTGAAAGACCTCCGCAGGCGAGTCGCGGCGACGCGCTGGCCCGAACGGGAGACGGTCCCAGACAGCTCCCAGGGAGTAAAACTCGCGACGCTGAGAGAGCTTGCTCAATATTGGAAAAAAAACTATGACTGGCGCAAAGGCGAGGCGCGACTGAATGCCTTGCCACAATTCATCACCGAGATTGATGGGCTGGACATTTACTTTATTCACGTTCGCTCGAAGCATCCAAACGCGTTGCCGCTGATCATTACACACGGATGGCCCGGCTCAATTATCGAGCAGATGAAAATCATAGGCCCACTCACCGACCCTACCGCTTACGGTGGAAAGGCGGAAGACGCTTTTGATGTAGTCATTCCGTCGCTGCCAGGCTATGGGTTTTCAGGAAAACCGAGTGCAACCGGCTGGGATCCAATCCGTATCGCGAGCGCATGGACAACGCTGATGAAGCGGCTTGGATACACGCGATTTGTAGCCCAGGGGGGCGATTGGGGAAATGCTGTTACGGAGCAGATGGCTTTGCAATCGCCACCAGAGTTGATCGGGATCCATACCAACATGCTGGCGACCGTTCCACCCGATATTGATAAGGCCCTGCAATTCGGCGAGCCGCCGCCGTCAGGCCTTTCAGACGAGGAGAAGGGAGCGTGGGACCAGCTCGACTTCTTCTATAAGCACGGCCTGGGTTATGCGCAGGAGATGGCGAACCGTCCTCAGACGCTTTACGCGATTGCAGATTCACCGATTGGCTTGGCTGCTTGGATGCTTGACCACGACGCGCGCAGCCAGGCACTCATCGCGCGTGTTTTCGACGGTAAGACCGAGGGCCTGACGCGAGACGACATCCTCGACAACATCACGCTCTATTGGTTAACAAATACGGCAGTCTCCTCGGCTCGTCTCTATTGGGAAAGCAAGCTTCCTTTTTTCGCACCGAAAGGTGTTCCGGTCCCAACGGCTGTGAGCGTTTTTCCTGATGAAATCTATGCAGCCCCAAGAAGCTGGACAGAAAAGGCCTATCCCAAGCTGATTTACTACAACCGACTCCCCAAAGGTGGACACTTTGCAGCTTGGGAGCAGCCGCAGCTTTTTACTGAAGAGATTCGTGCCGCTTTCAGATCGCTACGCTAATGCTAGCGAACACGACAAGTATTCTCAGAGCCCAGTTCAGGTGAATAATGCACATTTTAGAGTCTTCCTTTAGTATCCTGCGCCGGCGAAAGTTCACGTGGGCGCCGATTCTCTTTGTCATTCTTGCCTCATCACAATGGCTGGCCCAGACCAAGGGAAAGGAAGCTGCCATGGAAAATCCTCCTTTTTATCGAACCATTCAGGTTGACGGGCTCTCTATTTTTTACAGAGAGGCGGGCCCAAAGAATGCGCCAACGCTTCTCCTGTTGCACGGGCTGCCCTCTTCTTCGCGGATGTTTAAGCCACTCTTCGCGCGGCTTTCCAACCGGTATCATCTTGTCGCGCCTGATTACCCGGGCTTTGGACACAGCGACTGGCCGGACCCGAACAAGTTCGCTTACACCTTTGATCGGCTCGCCGGGATTTTGAACCACTTTACTGAAGCGCTCAAGATTTCACGCTACACGCTTTACATGCAGGATTATGGCGGCCCAGTAGGTTTTCGCATGGTGCTTGCGCATCCTGAGCGCGTGGAAGGTCTCATTGTTCAGGACGCTGTAGCGCACAATGAGGGTCTGGGTGAGAACTGGAAGGCCCGCCGGGCCTTCTGGGCGGACCGCACCGCCAACGAGAGTGCTCTTCGCACAAACCTTTTGTCTTTGCCAACGACGCGGACTCGCCACATCGGTAATGATCCAAATGTTGATCGTTACGATCCGGATCTTTGGACCGATGAATTTGCCTTTCTCAATCAACCCGGGCAGGGTGATATCCAAAGTGATCTCTTCTACGACTATCGTACGAACGTGGAGGCCTATCCTAAATGGCAGGCCTGGATGCGCCAGAAACAGCCGCGTCTGCTGGTGATCTGGGGCAAGTATGACCTGTCATTCGATCCGGGTGAACCTGAGCGCTACCGAAAAGATGTTCCAAATACTCAAGTGCATGTGCTTGAGGCAGGTCATTTTGCTTTGGATACAGCCGCGGATGAAATCGCGGCGCTAGTCATAAATTTTGTCGGTTCCTCACATTGACGAATTCCGGTTTGCAACCGGGCAAAGGAGACTCACTATGAAACCATCAGAATCGACCGGAATCTCTCGTCGTCACCTTCTTACGATGGCCGGCGCCTCCGCTGGGGCCGCGCTGCTGGCCAGGAGCCCACTCTTTGCCAAAGGATCAGAAACCGTGCCGGCGATAGACAACAACGCCAATGTTAAGAACACCTCATTCGGCGCCCTTAAGCAAATCGATGCAGGCTTGCTGAGTGTGGCATATGCTGAGGTGGGTCCTCCAACCGGTCGGCCCGTCATCCTTCTGCATGGCTGGCCTTATGATATTCACAGCTTTGTTGATGTCGCTCCATTGTTGGCAGCAGCGGGCTATCGTGTGATTGTGCCTTATCTGCGCGGATATGGTGCAACGCGTTTTCTTTCTAATGAGGCTGTGCGAAATGGACAACAATCAGCGTTGGCGATTGACTTTATTAATTTGATGGATGCGCTCAAAATCGAGAAAGCCACTGTCGCCGGCTTTGACTGGGGTGCAAGAACCGCCAATATCGTTGCCGGAATCTGGCCTGAGCGGTGTAAGGCACTCGTTTCTGTGAGCGGATATCTGATCGGCAACCAGGAAGCCGGCAAGCTGCCGTTGCCTCCGAAGGCTGAGCTGCAATGGTGGTACCAATATTATTTTGCAACGGAACGCGGACAAAACGGCTATGACAAGAATCGCCGAGACTTTGCCAGGCTTATCTGGCAGCTTGCTTCACCCAAATGGGCATTCGATGATGCCACGTTTGATCGTAGCGCGGCATCCTTCGATAACTCGGACCACGTTGCGATCGTCATCCACAACTATCGCTGGCGGCTTGGAGTGGCTGGAGGTGAATCGAAATACGATAATCTCGAAAAGAAGCTCGCTCAAAGCCCAGCTATCAACGTGCCCACCATCACCTTGGAAGGGGACGCGAACGGCGCACCACATCCGGAACCCAGCGCATATCGCAGCAAATTTACGGGAAAATATGAGCATCGCACTCTCAGTGGCGGTATCGGGCATAACCTTCCGCAAGAAGCTCCGGAGGCTTTTGCAAAGGCGATTTTGGACGTAGATGGTTAAAACATTGCCGAGACATCCGGACCAGCGCTCAGGCAGAACGCTGCACTTCTTTGGCGACAACACGCCTGGCCAGCCGAGCTGATGCTGCAACGGTGACTGCTCGCCAATTGCGGCTCGTCGAAAGTGGTGGGTTATCCATCAGTTCAGATTCGTTGAGCCATTCTTTTCCAGCGATCCTGGCCTGCTCTGGGCCGTACAATTCCGTCACCGCGGCGATGAACGAAGATAACTCACGCTCTGCTATGCGCGTCTCTTCCTCGCAAATTGAATCGGGAAATAGTTCATCCGTATTCATGATGTTTTCCGCAGTCCATTTTCTTTTAGGCCTAATTTCTGCAATGGTTCACGATTGAGTATTCCCGCTTCATTCTTGCTGCTGCACTCAGGATTGTGGTGTTCGCATCCTTCGATCGGGGTGTGGGCCTTGTCGTTGAGTCTGCGCAGAAGCAACTCTAAAGCCCCACCTTTGAGTACATAGTCATCGACAGCGCTCAATGCGTGCGCAGGGAGAGAAGCGTTGCCGGAAAAGAGAATGATTGGCAGATCAGATTTGTGCTGTTTGATCTGACAGGCCAACTCTGCGCCGTTCATGTGGGGCATATCATAATCAACGATGACCAGATCAAAGGCTGCTCCGGTTACCAATTGCAGAGCATTGCATGGATCGTTGGTAGCGACTACGCTATAACCCGCTGCCTCCAGAACTGCTGTAAACAGCAGAAGAAACCGCGCTCGTCATCGACGCATAGCAGACGTGCTTTCTTCGGATTCATTGCGCTTATATGCATAGCTACCATTAAGTCAGAAGGGTGGAGACAAATCCATTGCACGATGGTATCGCCGATACTTTTGTGCAAGTGTGCCGCGCTTGAGCCGGCCGGCGATTACAAAACAGGAGGATCTGACCCTTATTCGAGCTTGATCTTTTGATGACGTGCAGTTTTCTTGGTCGCCATTTTGGGCGCCGATTGGGTTCTGTATCTGAAAACTTCTCACAACCAGGCTTCTGGCTCGCATCGCTGCTAACGTGCAAAGCGATTGAGCCAGAAGCCTGAAGCGCCTATTCAGAGGATGGCAACAGTTAGTGCTTCGGTGTTCCACTAGCTAGAGTGATTTCATGAATTCGACCAATTCCTTACTTTCCTCGGGGGACAAGCCTAGAGTGAAATGCTTGTCATAATGTTGAATGACCTCGTCGAGAGTCTGGAAGCGACCATCATGGTAAAAACCACGGCTCTGGCGGCTCCATAGGCCTGCCAGCGGGGCCGTGCGATACATATGTGTTGGCGAGCGATCTGCCTGGAAGGAGTCCACGCCGATCTCACTTGGGGTGTGCAGGTTGTTCCCGGGTTCCGTGTACAAAGGCGGGACATGGCAGGTAGCGCATTTGCCTTTCCCTTCGAACACAACTCTCCCGAGGTTCGCGACGGCCTGGTCGTAACTTCCAGCCGGCGGCTTCGGTGCCGGGATCGCCAATTGATAGAAGTGGAGCGCCGCCAACTTGGAGGTGAGCTGGTCCGGTTTACCACGAGAGTTGTACGATCCACTTTTCGCGGCGACCGGGTACATTGCCTTGTCATTGAGACGAGCATCGTAGAACGTCCCCGATCCGTGCATTTCTGTGGCACCAACATACGCGTTCCAGTAAGGCACTGATCCAAACCCTGTCCAGGTATGCAGGTTCACGCCAGCCAGACCATAGGCCGGAGGGATAAGCGTGCAGGCGCGTTTTCCGTCAGGTCGAAGTCCTTTGCCGTCTTTATCGAGTTCTGCGTCATAGCAGCCCGGACCCCAACTTCCAAGCACCTTCTTAACTGTCGCGATGTCCACGCCCAGCAAATCGGAAAAGGGCTGAAGGTTCGGCGCCAAAGATACAATGGCCCCAACGTTCAAGTCACGAGCGCCCCATCCATCCAAACGGTGGCCGATTCCCGGAACCAGCGCATCGTCCACTGTGGAATGACACAACGCGCACTGGATGCCCATCGACACCAATTTTCCTTGTTGGTCAAAATGGCCGGTAACTCCGACAACCGAGTTGAGCTTGAGCAAGGCCAACGTTGTGGCGGGATCGTCAAGATTGATCTTGCCCGCTTTGAGCTGGTCCACCAGACTGGCGGGCAAAGAGTCCAAATCAACTTTTAGACCCACCGCCAGCGCCGTCTTGGGACTTACTCCGGGACCTACACCGCCCAGTTTTTCTCCGGCAATTGCCTGGTGAAGGTGAAGAGTGTCCCCCCAAAAAGCTTCGTCACCAAAAGTGTCAAAACGAAAAATGTCCTTTCCTTGCTTTAGCATGTCTTGCGCATAGTTGCTGATGTTCTGATCATTGGCGCTGGACGTAGCCTGCGGAGACGTGTGCGGCGACTGAGCCACCATGGGCCATGCCATTAATATGACTACACTCGTTGCGAGGACTATCACTGCCTTTCTCATCTTGTACATACACGAACCTTTCTGGGAGGGAATTTTGTCGAGATTTGTCACAAAAGGTTAGTCTTTCCATTCGCAGCCAGGGCAGATAGGACTAAACCTGCTTGGCTGTTTTACTGGCTTCTGGCCGGCGGCTCAGGTCTGGAACATCTTCTCCCAGCGCAGTCGCTAAATCGATTTGGTGGTCCTGCTCCTGCACGAGGATTTGCCGAATCTGTTCCGCCATTGCATATTCTTCCAGCGCTTCACATTGCCGGACGCGCTCTCGGTAATTACGAATGGTTTCATTTTCATTTTCAAGATCGAATCGAAGCATGTCTTTAGCATTCTCCGACGTGCGAACCGGCCGGGGAGTAACCGCCGGCATTTTTCCGAGATAGTCGATCTGTCTTGCGATGATTAGTGCATGATCGAGCTCTTGTTTAGCATGGATCTCGAGTTGGGCAGCGATATCCATGTACTGAGCACCGCTCAAGACCTGCGAATAAACCACGTAGGCAATGATTGCCTGATATTCGCGACACAGATCGTCGTTCAACAACTCCGCGAGACGATCACGAGATATTTCGTTTTCACTTGATCCAGGTTTAATCATTGATTCTTCCTTTTCATTGAGAGCCACAACGATCTTCGAGGGCTGCGTGCTTTGAGAGATCTGGGGCGCGCACAAAGAATCACAACAGAGGTGCGGAGGCAAAACAATTAGACGATAGTACCGGTGATACCTTGGTATTAGTTCTGGCCTCAGAACCGAGAAAGCAGGAATACGCCGAGGCCAATTATGACCAGGTCTTCAGTAAGTGCGAGGAGGAAATCTGGAACACGCAGGGCACGGCCTAAACTGGCACGGAGACGATACCCGCCGAAAGCACCCGCGATTGCGCCAACCGCTCCGGCCAGCGCTCCGAGCCACAAGATCACTCCGCCAGCCACTGCCAGACATGCACCGGTCAATGCCCCTGTGACGACTCGTGCAGAGAGCTGGACCGCGCTTGTGCGGGCCGGCGTACTCGGAAGCTTATCAAGGATCACTTCAACCAAGGCCAAAGCGGTGAAGATGCCTACGGCCCACGTTGTTCCCATGAACGACAACGGAGAGTCTTGAAGATTGATCCACCTTAGGTGTGCCGCCCATGCCACAACTGCGGGTGTAACCAGAGAACGAAACCCTGCCATGATGGCGATGCTAAAAGAGAGTAGGAGAGTGACTCCTGGATTCATGAAAATTCCTTTCCGATAAACAAATCAGTCCTCTCCGATCAGAACGCATGGTTTCACTCCGCTGGTTGAGAATCTAGACGTCACTCATCGCGGTCGCTCTGTGCCTTCCTGCTCCGTGCTCATGAACCTGGCGTACCAATCGGGCCAGTCCTTATCGGCATGCCCAATCCTTTTCTCATGTTCACCATGCGCGGCTTCAGCACGGCGCAATGCACTGGCCAGATCCGTGTGTGATCCGTAAATGGTCGCCGTTGTGGCGACCCTGCCGGGAAGCCGTGTTGTCACCTCCTGAAGCAGCCAGCCATTGCCATCAGGGTCATTGAACGTGACAAATGAACCGTAGCTGGCGTGATCCGGCGCTGGCCCGTTAACGCGACCATTGCCATCGGATTGGAACTGAGCACCAGGCGTTCCGGCATGAAATACCTCACTGGCGTCGATACCTCGCGCGATGAGTTGATTGCGTGCAGCGGTTATGTCAGACACGATCAGGTAGAGACCCCGGACCGAACCAGGCGCGGCTGACGTGATCTTTGTCCCAAATTGGATTGAACATCCTGAGCCGGGAGGAGTGAACTGGACCACTCGGAAGCCGTTATCGAACGAAAAGTCGGCGTCCAGCCGCCAATCGAGTTGCTCGTAGAACCTCTTCGCGCGCTCAACATCCGAGACAGGGATGACAACCGCCTCTAAGTTCATGCCAACGTTGTCATCAATTATTCCGGAACTCGCTTGAGCAGTGCGAAGCTCGTCAAGAGTTGCCATTTTTCCTCCTCATGCATTGATCTGGATCGAGAAAATCAGAGCGTTCAGCAAGTTGCTCTCTGGCTAAGCGGCAAATCTCGGAGCTATGACGTTGCGGGAACAGACGCGAGCTTTGCATGCATCGTTGATTACAATGCGTATTCCAACAAAAGTACTATCGCGGAACAATCAGACGAAGGTATTGCCCAAGACCTTCGTATCAATTGTGCGGGCGATGAGAAAAGCGGGATTCCGAGAAAAGACGCAACTCCTGTCGAGATGGAGGTCATGGGTCAATACCATTGTCCAATTGCGCCGCTCATTTTGTTCTGGCCGAATGGTGATGATCTTATGTCCGCGGTTGTTTCGTGTCGCCCGTGGTCTGGGCATGTGGGAATTGGCTGCACAACATGAACTGCACTCCTGCCGATCGCACTTGTCGGATTAAATCAACCAATTTCGAGACTAACAATATGGAGGAAACGTTATGGCAACTGTGAGCGCACCTGCCAAATTTACACAGATGAATACACCTACCCAACTCGAACAGATTCGTGTCACCCGGCGGTCGCCCGCCTATTGGCGGGTCACGATCGATAACCCGCCGATCAACGTCATGGGCCCGGAGATGGTCAAACAATTTCAAGAAGTCATCAACGCTCTCGAGTCGGATGACGATGTCAGGGTCGTGGTGTTCGACAGCGCGGTTGAGGACTATTTCCTGAATCACTCCGATTTCACCGCCAAGCTCGAAGACCTGACCTCCTTGCCGCCGGGACCCACCGGGCTGCCGCCTTGGCCAGATTTTCTCGTGCGTCTGACCCGCTTGCCAGTCGCATCCATCGCGCTCATCCGCGGACGTGCAACCGGCAACGGCAGCGAGATCACGCTGGCCTGTGACATGAGTTTTGCCAGCCGGGAGAAGGCCATCATCTCGCAATGGGAGGTGGGCGTGGGAATGGTCGCCGGCGGCGGCCCCATGGCTCGACTGCCCCAACTCATTGGTCGCAACCGCGCCCTTGAGGTACTTCTGAGCTCAGAGGACATCAGAGCAGACCAGGCCGAGGCTTACGGCTACATCAATCGCGCTCTGCCCGACGGCGACCTCAATGCATTCGTAGAAGCGCTCGCAACCCGGATCGCAAAGTTCGACAAATGGGCCGTCGCTCAGACCAAGCGCCTGGTGAACACCAGCTTGCCGCCGGATGTGGAACTCGGTGCCGGATGGGATGCATGCATCGCTTCTCTCGGGCGATCCGCCGCCCAGGAGGGGATCAAGGCGCTGATCGCACGCGGCTTCCACAAGCCAGGGGATGTGGAGAATCGGCTCGGATACTACCTCGGCCAAATCGTGGACTAGAATGCGTTAGCGGAGCCTCCACTCAGAGGCTCCGCTATCTTTATGCCCACTCATGTTCGCTGCCACGACCGACGCTGGCCTCCAACCTGTATTTGTAATCAGATCCGCCAAGGTGAGAGATCCGTCTTGACTATCGATGCACCACTCGACGCTTTCTCGAAATATGTGTCATTTGATTCTTGCCGTCGGACTGTTAACCACTGCCGCGCCTGCAATGCTGATGACCTCGTCCTGAGAATCTGTCCCTCCTGAAACACCGATCCCGCCGATAATGACTCCTTCATCGATGAGTGGAATTCCGCCCCGAGAGGCAATGACTCCATCAAATGCGAGCAGATAATTGAGGTGCATAAGGTTGATGCCGTCTTCGAAAACCTTCGTTGGCCGACGGAAGGTCACGGCTGCTCGCGCCTTGTGCTCGGCAATCTGAATGGAGGCAAGCATCGCGCCGTCCATTCGCTGGAAGGCAACTAAGCTACCGCCTGAATCGGCCACGGCTACGTTCATCTTCCAATTACGCTTCTTGGCCTCGGCCACGGCAGCATGAATTACGGCCTGGGCTCGGTCGAGCGATATCGGTCCTCCATAGGGCACATCAAATGGTATTTCGTTTGGGATGAAATCCAGTGGATTCGACGCCGCGAGCGGTTCGTCAATGGCGATTGCTGCTTTGTTGCTTGACATACATTTCCTCCGAAGGTTAGAAATTATCTTCATGGACGTATCTGAAAAAGTCTCTGAAATGCGTTCTGGGACCTGAACGGCCAGGCGGCTGGCACCTTCGCGTCGTAGCGGAGAACAAGCCGTCATCGATTCCCCGATTGAACAGCACACCCTACCGCCCGATTAGCTCGTCAACGCTGTAGGGTCCCGGCCCCGAAAAGATCAGCCAGACGAGAGTCATGACGTACAGGACCTCCGGAAGGTAAAGGAAGTCATCAAGCCAGCCGAGTACTCCGGCCGCCTGGATACTGTGGATCCGGTTGGTCGCAATAGCCACGATCATATCGATGACGAGTATTACCGCACAAAGTGGCGTGATCAGACCGACGACCAGACCAGCACCGCAAGCGAACTCAACTATGGACACGAAGATCGCATTGGCGTGTGGAAAGGGGATGTGCGACTGAGCCAACGTCTGCTCCATCCTGTTGAACTTAGCTGGTACAAACAGCTTGGTCATGCCACTGACAGAGAAGAAAAATCCGACTAACGCACGTACAGAAGTTATCGGCAACCATTCGGCCGCGCGGAGTGTGGAAAAGAAGCTCTCGATGGCGTGCCACATTACAGTTGCTCCTCAAATGCGCTTGCTGGTGCTAAGTTTGCGATGCGTTTGTGGCACCCCCGATGGTGGTGTCGTGTTTCAGGCGCTGGGATTCTGATTCCTTGGATCATCTTTCGCATTGACATATTCCATGCCCAGCGGCCCAATCGCCGACACCTGGGTGATGTAGTCGCCGGATTTCGCCCAATGAAAGTGCGATGTATTCCCGGGCAGAATAATTACAGCTCCGGGCGGATATGCTTCCAATTTATCAGCGTCGAACTCGTCGCCGAGGCCGATATAGAAGACGCCGGAAATGACGGTGTAAATGCGATCCTCAGGATGCCGGTGCGGCATCAGTTTGACGAGATTCGGCACCTTCACCCTGATCGTATAGAGCGCAGGTTCAGAGGGTTTGCCCACAATGACGGCCACGCGCGCGGACTGCGGGAATGCGGCGAAAGGCTTCCACTCTATGTCTTCCGACACAATTGATTTAAAAATGGCCTTTTCTGCCGGCACTGAACGCATTTCTTTGGCCGGCTCACGAGGAATAGCCTGCTGTATCAGTTGAGCCATGATTTGTTGTCCCTGAGGACACCTTCCAGTGCAATGTGAATCAGTCGCATTCACTCAACTTTCATTAAGCCATCAACGCAGCTGCAAGAACAATTGGACCATGGTATAAGTCGATAGCTGTTGGCATTTCAGCGTCGCACTGGCACACGCAACGATCCGGTCCAGACTGCCGAGTAACCCGGAGATAGGGAAGCGGCAGTGACCGTAGCGACCTATTTATCCTTGCTTCGAAGCGCGAGTTCGCGAAACTCGTTAGCCATTTTGTGACTTGCCTTTATTTGCGACTGCGCGAGTTGTCGAGCTCTTTCCGGGAGATGCAAAACCAAAGTCTCAAGTTCGGTGACCGTCTCCTGTGCTCGATTCGCCTCTCTTTGGAGCAGGCGCTCTAAACTTCGCGTTGCTTCGTTATGATCCATGTGCCATCCCTTCCTATGCCTTCTTTGCGGCATCCGCCGGCGTTTAAATCCGCATTTTGTCCGGCTTCGAGCGTTACCCGTATGTGAGCTCGGTACTCTGTCCAACTTCGATGATGTAACCGTCTGGATCGCGGATGTAGCAGCGCGTCTCGCCATACTTGGGGATCGGCTCGGTGATGAACTCGGCCCCTCGACTTTTCCATAACTTGTAGCACGCTTGAATATCCGCAACGCGGATATTCATAAAGCTGTTGATCCTATCCGGGTCAGGGACGCTGAGCGTTACCGTCGGCTTGTCGGGAGTCGGCCCACCTCCGACGTTAACAAGCAGCCATGTGTTCGCGATCTGAATGTACGCAGGAGCGCCCTCGCTGTCGCCTGTGCTCAGAATGCGACCGCCAAAGACCTTTTGGTAGAAGCGAGCCGATCGGTCGATGTCGGTGACCGTAAGAAAATGCGCAACCGTGAACCCGTCTCGCGGAGGCATCTCGTAGTTCTTCTGTTCGATTTGTACGCTGTTCATTGACAACTCCAACTCCGAACACAGTGCTCATCGACAGCTACGGTGTCGAGGAGTTCTGTTTCGCTGGACGTGAGAGTGGCGAATTATAAGCTCGTGGTCACTCCCATCATCAGCAGACTGATTAGGCCAGAAGAGCGACTTCGAAACTATTGGACGAAGGTATCGATCAATACCAAACGGTAGATTAATTGAACTTAGAGGCTTCTGTATGCGTTGCAGGCGGCAATTTTCTAAGGCTCTTCTGGGCCGAGTGTCATTAACCAATACCAAGGTATCGTCGATACCATTGTCCAATTGCCCGCCAAGCACCCTTCTGTTTACATCAATGCAATGTCATCCGATTAGATCGGAATGAAGAACAAGAGGAGAAGCAACATGAAAATACTGATGGTGCTCACATCTCACGACGTCCTCGGCAATACTGGGCGGAAAACCGGCTTTTGGCTTGAAGAATTTGCAGCTCCTTATTTCGTTTTTCGCGATGCGGGAGTGGATCTGACCCTGGCCTCACCAAAAGGCGGGCAACCGCCGATCGATCCGAAGAGTGATTTACCCGAAGGTCAAACGCCTGCCATGAACCGGTTCAAACAAGACCCAACGGCACAGAAGACGCTTTCTCAGACCGTTAAGCTTGCCGATGTGAAATCGCGGGATTACGACACTGTCTTCTATGTGGGCGGGCACGGTCCAATGTGGGACCTCGCGGAAAGCCCAGTGTCGATCGCGCTACTCGAGTCGTTCTACAATTCCGGCAAGCCGATCGCTCTCGTCTGTCATTCGCCAGGCGTGCTTCGTCATGTGATGTATGAAGGCGCGCCGCTGGTAAAAGGAAAGCGCGTGACGGGTTTTACCAATGGAGAGGAAGAGGAGGTGCAACTCACCCATGTTGTCCCGTTTCTGGTCGAGGATGAGTTGACCCGGTTGGGAGCTATCTTTGAGAAACTTCCCGACTGGCAACCGCATGCTGTCGTGGACGACCGTCTCATTACGGGACAGAATCCGGCATCTTCGACCGTCGCAGCTCAAAAGCTCATGGCTGTGCTCGCTGCTGTACCGACTGCAGCTTAGGTTCCGCTTCGAATCGAGCTCGGTCTCGATCATCCTGGGTGTCCGTCACGCACTGCATGCTGAAGCAAGGGTAGAAGCAGATTCCATGAACTCGCAAAAGCTGTCTTCCAATTCGACTTGCACTTAGAAGATGCGCGTACCCGAGCGTGAGCTGTTTGCTTTCATGAACGCCGTTGAGCAACTGTTTGGTCCAGAGCAAGCGAGGCTTTCGATGGAGAACTGGCTTGCCGAGTTAGAGCGAATGGATGGCCCTCCTCACACGCAAACTATGAAACCGAGAAAGGAACATTTATGTCACACCACTACTCCGGTCCGGACTACGGCTTTCCCCACGGGGATGCTCGCCTCGATATTACTGACCTGTACGCATTTCCTAACCCCGGGAATACCAGCAAATCAATACTGGTTATGAACGTCCACCCATCCGCCGGTGTAAATCCTGAAGGGCCGACGACAGACGAAGCCTTCGCAACCGAGGCGCTGTATGAATTTAAGATCGACACGAATGGCGACGCCATCGCCGACATCGCGTATCGAATCCGCTTCTCGTCTTCTCCCGATGGGGCGCAGACGGCAATTGTGCGGCGCATCGAAGGCGTTCAGGCCGCAGGTATGGGGGACAAGGGGGACACGATCATTGCAGCAGCACCGGTTTCCGTGGGACGAGATGCACACGTGACCGAGGCCGGAGAGTACCGTTTCTTCGCAGGCTGGCGCAGCGATTCTTTTTTCTTCGACACCATGGGTGCCCTCAATAATATGCAATTCACCGGTCACGATTTCTTTATTGAAGCTGATGTGTGCAGTGTCGTGCTAGAAGTACCTAACTCTGCCCTAGGCACTGGAAAAATCGGCCTGTGGCATCGTACGGTGGACGGCGCAGGCGGCAAATGGGTTCAAGCCGACCGTGGGGCATTGCCCTCCCAGTCTGTATTTCTTACCGGGGAGAGCAAGGGCGATTATCTAGCCGGGCAGCCAGAGGACGATGCTCGGTTTGTGCCCGTCTTCGCGCACTCGCTTGAGCACACTGGCGGATACACGCACGAAGAAGCCACACGGGTGGCAGGCACTCTGCTTCCGGACATCCTTATTTATGACCCAAGCCGGCCAGTTGCGTATCCGCACAACGGCCGAGCTCTCTCAGATGACGTGATGGATGTGTTCATTTCAATCCTCACAAACGGAAAGGTCACACGAGACAATGTAAGGCCGCACACGGACCTACTCACCTCGTTCCCATTCCTGGGCGCACCACACAAAAACCGATCCGCGAAGCGGGTGGCCGCTTAAGCATGCAAACAGCAGCTCGAAGATCTCTGCATGTTCACATTGCAGGGGGTTATCGCATTCTTCGCGGATGATACTTACGATTCGATCGCGCAGACTGTCATGAAAAAGCGACAGTAAAAGATATCGTCGATGCCGTACTTTATCTGGCACAGGCAGATCATGTGAGCGGAAAGATTCTCCACGTGGACGGTGCCGCTCCAGTCCGTCGTTGGTAGGCAATATGTTTCTAGCCCGACGCAGCATTTCGACGAGGTAGAAATGGCCCGATTGCTTTCAATAAATGTCGGTCTACCGCGCGAGGTGACATGGCAGGGGAGGACTGTCAGAACCGCAGTCTGGAAATCTCCGGTTACGGGGCGTCGAGTGGTGCGTAAACTCGATATCGATGGTGATGCGCAAGGCGATCTTGCCGGCCACGGCGGAGAGCATCGGGCCGTTTTTGTTTATCAGATGGATTCCTATCACTATTGGGAACGCTTTCTCGGACGTAACGATTTCGTCTTTGGCCAGTTCGGAGAGAACTTCACAGTCGAAGGACTTGCTGATAACGAAGTGTGCATAGGCGACCAATACCGCATCGGTGAAACGATATTTGAAGTGACCCAGCCGCGGGTAACGTGCTACCGCGTCGGCATCCGCATGAATGAACCTCGGATGCCAGCCCTGCTCGTAGCACATCATAGACCAGGATTCTACTTTCGTGTATTGCAAGAGGGAGAAGTTGCGGCGGGAGATGACATCGTTAAAATCGCCGATGGTCCAGAACGGATCACTGTTGCTGATTGTGATGGTCTCTTGTACTTGCCAGGACATAGCAGCGAGCAACTGCAACGAGCGCTACGGATTCCTGCACTTAGCAAAGGTTGGCAGAGTTCGTTCCAGGGGATGCTCCACCAAAACTTAAGCTCCAAATCTATGGTGGGGAATCCGGGGCTCGCCTATGAGGAACAAGCGCCAGCATGGCCCGGCTTCCGGCAGATGCGAGTCGCGCATATTAATAAAGAGAGCGAGAGCGTAACTTCCTTCGGTCTGGCACCGATCAATGGGCAACCCCTTGCTCTCTTCCAGGCAGGTCAATTTGTTGTTTTGCGCTTACATCTCGATTCGGGCAGACCGCCGGTTCTTCGCAGCTATTCATTGTCTGATCTGCCCGCTGCCGATCATTTCCGCATCAGTGTCAAAAGCGAATTGAACGGGATTGGTAGTTCATTTCTGTGCAACCATACGCGAGAGGGCGATCTACTGGATGTGAGTGCTCCGCGTGGAAGCTTCACTCTTCGCCCCAACGACACTCCTGTGGTTCTGCTCAGCGCTGGAGTAGGCGCAACACCGGTAATGTCGATGCTCCACTCACTGGCTGCCGGCAAAACGCAACGGCAGGTCTGGTGGATATATGGAGCGCGCAAGCGCGTCGATCATCCATTTGCGGAAGAATCGCGCTCGTTACTGAATCGACTCTCCCGCGGGCGCGGATACATCGTGTACAGCAGGCCTGGTGAGAGCGACCAAGTGGGCGCAGACTTCGACGCTCCGGGACACATTAACACAGCTTTACTGGAAAGAATCGGAGTGTCACGGGATAGCGACTTTTATCTGTGTGGCCCACCTGCATTTTTGCAGACCATGCGCGATGGCCTCAAAAACTGGGGCGCGCTCGCACACAATGTGCACACGGAAATCTTCGGTTCCCTTGAGGCAATTACTCCTGGTATGGCGCAGGTGGTTCATAGTCCTCACCTGTTAAAAGGAGAGCCGGGATCCGGCCCTCCAGTCTCATTCGCGCGGAGCGGAATTACCGTCGCTTGGGATCCGAAATTCGCGAGTTTGCTTGAACTGGCGGAAGCGTGCGATGTCCCGGTCAGATGGTCGTGTCGGACTGGAGTCTGTCACACCTGCATGACTCCCCTGATTTCCGGATCGATTACTTACAACCCTGAGCCGCTGGACAGGCCCGCTCCGGGCAATGTGCTCGTGTGCTGTTCCCGGCCAAACGCGAGTCTAGCTTTGGATCTTTGACAGAATCGGAAGGAGTCCATCATGCGTTCTGATATCGTGCCCGGAGGCATTTTCCCCAACTATGAACTGCCCGATCACACGGGCAAACCACGCAAACTCAGCGAACTCCAGGGTGACGATCCGCTAATCCTGACGCTTGCGCGGGGCCACTACTGCCCAAAGGAGCACCAGCAGCATTTGGAACTCGCGGCTTTCTATCCGAAGATCGCGGTGGCGTACACTCAGGTCGTGACGATCGCCACTGACGATCACCATACCCTGCAGGAATTTCGTGCATCGGTCGGAGCCGAGTGGGCATTCCTTTCGGACCCTGAACGAAAGGTTCAGAAAGAGCTGGACATCCAGGAGTACACCGACCCCGAGCACAATCCCATGATCCCGCATACGCTCGTGCTCAAGCCGGGTCTCGTGATTCACAGCATCTATAACGGCTACTGGTTTTGGGGTCGTCCGTCGATCACCGATCTGTGGCACGATCTGCGCGCCCTGACCAGCGAAATCCGGCCAGACTGGGATCTGAGTACCCCTGGGCTCCGGAAATCATGGAATGCCGGTGACTTTTCGCGTTTCCACGGTTGGAATAGGCGGGACAGTGTAGAGGCGTCGCCATCGCTTGCGCAGAAGAAGTAGCCACCTACTTTTGATCGGGTGGATAGGTCCTTCGCGATATTGAATTTCTCGAGAAGCAGATACGGCAGAGATGCAGGGCAAACTCGCGAGCCACCGTACACTTACTGATCTGATGTTCTATAAAGCAGATCGGCAAGCGTTTATACCCCTGAATGCTTCGCCCCACGCAGCAGCAGAGAATGCCTATAGATAGCAATCAGAACACCCCTTGGGGTGGCGCTGTATCTGAGCGCGTGCAAGTTGGGCCAGGCCGAGCGTTGCTCGGCAGGTAAGAAACAACAAAGAATACGCCAAGCAATAGAGGCAATCTGCGCATGGTTCCTCCTTGATGTATAGGAAATATAAAAATCCGTTTTTGCGATAACCTGCGTAACAATACATGCCGACAGCACATTGAGCTGTCGTTCTGGTATCAGTTTGGGTTGAGGACGAGAGTTCGGGATCAGAGGGGTGCAACGCTGATTTGTCGCTAGAAGAAAGCCACACCGAATGGCATTGCGTCTCTATGCTCCAACTGAAACCGCCTCGGGAGCTTGCCTTCTAACCCATCGCATCCGCTGCCCACGGCTGTCGAGAAGAGGGTTGTGATCAAAATACTTTAAGCTCATTGCTTCGAATGATAGGCGCCTAGGCTGCGGCTTTCGATCTTGTCCAAGAAGCGCAAATAGCCCGTTTGAAAGAGCATGCTTTCCGGCTGGCGATGCAAGACCAAAATAGCGGACACAATGGGCGTGTCGTTCAGGCACATGTTGGATCAACAGCCCTAGGAATTTATTTACCGAAACTTTTACTCTTACCCAAGCCTTCAATTTGAGGTCATTGGCCCAGTACTCGACCTCATGCTCGGTAATGCTGATAATCCGGTGCTCAGCAATGGGCGGGCGACGGAGATATCGCCCGGCATATCTCAGAAAATGTGCTTTCGATGAGAAGCGCCTGATGTGGATGTTCCAACGGCGCTTGCCTTGCTGCTCGAACGTTGCGTTTAGGACTTCCCCATCCTGTGCTGCCCCTAGCACCGCGGCAAAATACTGGACCACAACAAATCGCCACCAGTACATTCGAAGCGAAAACGGGCCAAGGCATCGAGCTGATCTTCGGGATTGTCATTTCGAAGCTTCCAGGCCCAATGAATGCTGATTTCGTCGCTGTAAAGACCGTCCCTAAGCTCAAGCAGGCACCCGTCATTAAGCTGTTTGACTTTAGTAACATTTCCAGCTGGACGGCCGCAGCTTTGGCAATCTCAGATCGAACGTGCACTTGCTCAACTTTGGTCAAGTTTGACCAACCTTTTTTCTGGCCGCCGATCTGTTTATTTGCACGAGCCTATCTGCAAGCTCCGGCTCCAGGTCCAAGGCGCGCATTATTCGGGAGTAATCATTCAGGCCATTGGATCGGCGATGCTTTTGGAGTAGCCATTCGAGAGCCTCTGTTTCCGACAGGTCGTATTCGAGGCAGGTGAGGACAGGACGTTTCAATTCCTTTGCGAGTTCCCATCGGGCATGGCCGTCGATTATTGTCCGGTCACGAGTGATCGTTAACGGTTCAACAAATGCCAGTTCACCGAGTCCTCTGAGCGCCGACATCTTGCAGGCCGGGACGGAGAGACCATGCCTGGTGTAGCTCGGATGTGCATGCAGTCCGTGCGGATCACTGGCCACGACCCGTACGAGGCTCTCACTTTGCGATTTGGAGAAAGCTTGGGAGCTGTCTGATTCCACAACAATCCCACAACAGCAGCTCGTCGTTAGCAGTCTTTACGGTACCCGCCCGTGCGCCTGCTATGCTGCTAAGTTCTTGAAATGCTGTGTGAATTACTCCCTTTCACGGCGGTAACACAGGTTTTCAACGGAATGGGTTCATCCCAGACGGGTGTGCCGTAAGTTACCTTTTGGAAAAGTCATCATTTGCCGTTGCGAGGAAGAAAACAATTCTGATACGCTCGGAGCGTCTCGGGAGGGACAACGACGGTCGTGGTAAAAGGCACAGCGGCGGAGTGCGAATCGCGTGTCATGGCCAGCTTGAAAGTCCAAGTGTAAGAAAAGTGTAAGAAAGATTCGCCGTTTTCGCCAATTGGGCCAATTTCGCGCATCGCAGAATCAATACCTTAAACGGAATCAATGCGGGACTGGGGTTCAAATCCACCCCCCGCAACCAACCTTCCTGATCTAGGTGTACACCAAGATCCTTCAGTTTTCTTTCTGCCTCCAACTCCAATCCCATGTGTGGCCACTGATCAACAATGCATTTGGCCCCCAGATGCCGCCCGACTTTTATTGGTCAACACTGTGAAGGGTTCTCGCTGTTATTTGGCGGTCTGCCGAAATAGCGGAGGAATTTGCGTTCCAGAGATCCGCACTTCGTGGTTCCGCACAAAATATCTATGCTCGATTTCACCAAACTGTGAGTAGAATACGCGACAGCACAGCAACTTCTAGAAGGAGGAATGCGTATGGGTAGACCTGTGGGCGTTACGATTCTTGCGATTCTTAACTTTATCGGGGCCGCCTTCTGTCTCCTGAGTGGAATTGGCATCATTTTGGGAGGCGGTTTCATAGCCACAATGTTGAGTCAACA
>DASXJO010000470.1:0-3740 GCA_036497385.1 Candidatus Angelobacter sp.
TGAACTCCAGCTCCAGTTGTTGCTCAAAGTACCCTCGCGTGCGCAGGCCGGTAAGATAGTCGGTAAAAGCAAAACGCAGCAGGCCTTCATTGGCGTATTCGCGGGTAAGTAAGTTCTCGGCGACCAGAGACAGTATCCACAGAAGCTGCGCGTCTTCCTTTGTAAAAGGTTTCTGGGTGCCGACACGGAAGAGCTGCAATGATCCCATCACGCGGTTGCTGACAAACAACGGCACCACCAGCGCGCAAGCCCCCCCGACCACCTGCATCAGCGCGTCCGACTGTGCGTTGTGGCCCTGCTCAACTAAGAGCGGACGCCCATATTTGATGGCCCAGAAATTCAGGATATTCCCGGTGGCAATTTCCTGCCCAATCTGTTTGTCCACGTGGCGTGCGATCCGCAATTCCATCAGTTCGCGGCCTTCGTCCCAGAAATAGACCATGGCCTTGTCAAACGCGGCCATATCGGCGGTCATGTCGCAGAGCAGGTTCAGCGTGGCTTCCAGTTGCATCTGCAACCCGGTCAGCATGCTCATGCGCAGGATGACGTTGACATCCTCCCACCGCTTTTGGATTGTTTCCGGACGTAGCTCTGAGAACACCTCGACCACAAATCGCTCCGGGGGAGACGAGCCAAGGTCAGCGGGTTCGGGGGACGTCATCGGGAACATTTTTCTAGGGGAACTCATGGCTGCGGGCCCATTTCAGCCTCTTGTGAGATGCCATGGCGCGCCATAGGGAAACTTACTGAAGTGCTCTGTTTTTTTTACCCGGCAGTGGCCAAATGTACAGGGTAGGCCAAGCACAACCCGGGTATTCACCATTTCCGGAGTGGAACTAATGGACCGAGGAGGGGCATGCCGGTACACCTTTTTTGCGGTGGATTGCTCAAAGTCGCCCGTTTGGTTCATTCCCGGCTCCCAGCCCAGCCTTGGCCGACCGCTTGCATTATCAATGGTTTGATCGGGAGGGTCCGAACATGGCACTGACGAAGGAAGGGCTGATCCAGGAATTGAAGCATGAAATTCATAGTCCGCTGGCCGCCATCCGCAATGCGTTGTATCTTGCAGCCGTTCGAACCGACGACACGGAAACGCTACGCTACCTCGCGCTGGCCCATGCTGAGATCTCCCGGATCGCTGGAGTTTTAAAAAATGCCAATAAAATTGAAGAAAGCAAACAGGTTCATGTCCTAATTCCGCTTCTGGAGACAGCTTCTGCAGCGTAAGGTTTAGCAGCCAGAGCCGTAACTGACAATTTCCTCAGTTTTCCTGCACACTCTCTGTTGCATTTCTTCCAGACTCAGCTTAGGATACCTCTATGCGACCGGAAAACCTGCTGGCGCAAAATAGAAGCTCTTCGCAGTAAACTTCGCCCGAACTTAAACAATCACGCCCGGCCCACTAAATGTTTTTCCGACAGGAGAAGCTCCCTCATGGCATGGTACGCGTACTGCATCGTTGAGCAACAAGCAGTTCAAGGTGGTATTCGCGCTCGTCGCCCCGTTCCCGTAGAAGGTTTAAAAGGTATAGCAGACGCCCAGATATTCGCGTACCCCAGCGGCGACTTTTCCGTCCTGGTAAGTGAATACATTCCTACCGGCGATCTTGGTCAGAAAGCCCTCCTCCAACACGCGCATGTGGTCAGTGAATGTTTCAAGCGCACAACCGTTCTGCCGTTCCGTTTTGGCACCGTTTTTGACACTGACGAGGCATTGCGCCGTGCGGTACGACTCAACCGCAAGGGATTTACGGAAAGCGTTACCAAGCTGAAGGGCAAGGCGGAAATGCACTTGAAACTGTTGATTAAAGACGGTTCATTGCGTGAAGCCATGGAAGAAATCGAACTTCCCGCGACCGTCGGCAGTGAATATTTGAGCCGACTGCGGGAAAAGGCCGTCCGTCAACGGGAGCGCCAGACCAAAGCACGCGCCCTTTCCGTCCAGGTGCATAAGATTTTCTCCCCGATTGACCAGGACGTTTGCTGCCGCAAAGTGGACTCAGGCGGAATGCTTATCGATATTGCCCATCTTATTGATCACAAAAAAGTGGAGAAATACCAGAATCGCTACCAGATGGCTACCCGGCATCTACCCGGAATTGAAGTGGTTATGAGCGGCCCCTGGCCTCCGTACCATTTCATCACCGGAAAGCGCTCCTCCTAGCCAGGGTCGATTCCAGCAATCTGCGGCAAGACATTCAAAGGGTTGAAAGCTCCAGCTTTCAGCCCTTTTTGCCGAAATTCGTGATATAAAAGTCCCAGTTAGGCATCTACATACCTGAAAATGGAATCGGAGTACAATATCTGAGGGGTAATGCCCCCCAGTGGGTATTTCCGTTCCAGTTCTTAGCCGGTTTTAACTTTCCTTTGTAGGCGGCCGTTTTGCCGCTGGGAGCCTGAATGAACTCCAAGACCCGCATACTGATCGTGGATGACGACGTAGCGATGGCCAAGTACCTGGCGGCACACTTGTCCCGCCGGAACTTTGAAGTTACGGTCGCATCCAGCGAACAGGAAGCCCTGCGGATCTTCCGCTCCTTTGATCCCGTCCTGGTTTTGGTGGAAACCTCAATGGACGGAGAAGCCGGCAATGACACGCTGCAACGCCTGAAGCAGATCAAGCCCACGGTTTCCATAATGGTCCTTTCATCCATCAAGGACCCGGAACTGATTTTTAAGGCATCAAAGCTCGGCGCTGACGACTACATCACCAAACCCGTCGATCCTAAAGAGCTTGATGTGCGCATCGGCAAAGTCCTGGATAATCAGCGTCTTTTTACTGAAGTCACTCAGTTGCGCGAACAGGTGCGCCGCCAAAGCGATTTCACCATGCTCTTTGGCACCAGCCCCAAAATGATGGAAGTAAAAATGACCATTGAGCAGGTGGCGGACACCACGGCCACGGTGCTCATCCGTGGTGAAAGTGGGACCGGCAAAGAGGTGGTCGCACGGATGGTTTATTCGGAGTCGTCGCGCTGCGAAAAACCGTTTGTGAAAGTGAACTGCGCCGCGATTCCACATGAGCTGCTGGAAAGCGAGCTCTTTGGTTATGAAGCGGGCGCATTCACTGGCGCCAATCGGCAGAAGCTGGGCAAGTTTGAGCAAGCCAATGGCGGCACGATTTTTCTAGATGAGATAAGCGAAATGCACCCTGCGCTCCAGGCCAAGCTGCTGCACGTGCTGCAGGACCATGAATTTTCCCGGCTCGGCGGCAAGCGTGACGTGCAGGTGGACGTACGAGTTCTGGCCGCGACGAACAAGCCGCTGGAGCGGGCCGTGGAAGAAGGTGTGTTTCGCGAAGACCTGTTTTATCGCTTGAACGTGGTGACAATCCATATTCCGCCGTTGCGTGAGCGCCGTGAAGAGGTCCCGGTATTCCTGAAATATTTCCTGGAAAAATACAGCGAGCACTATGGCAAGAAGCTCTCCATGTTCAGCGAGTTTGCCGTGAACAAGATGATGGAGTATCCATGGCCGGGAAATATCCGCGAGCTGGAAAACATGGTGAAGCGTTATGTGATTGTGGGCAATGAAGCCCAGATTATCCGTGAACTGGCCACCCACAAACCAATCGTCTCTTCCTTTGGCGGGATGGCAGCGCAGGCCGTCGCCGCGCCTGAAACAACGCCAGCCGTGCAGTCAAGCAATGGGGTCGGAATTGAAATGCCTTCGTTGCTGGAAATTGGCCGTCGCGCGGCGATGCAGGCAGAACGTGAAGCTATTGAGCGGGTGCTGGCTCAA
>DASXJO010000471.1:0-2507 GCA_036497385.1 Candidatus Angelobacter sp.
TAATAGATTTTCTGGCGGACAAAGGTGACCTCCTGCGAGCGCCAACAGTATACGTTTCGCGAACACAAGATAGTACTTTCGTCGCGGGCGGACACTGCCATGCAGTAGAATCGAGATTCGAGACATGCCAGTGAGAGCTGCACATGGGACTTAGTTCGATGGTTCGGTGGATAGGAAGAGTTGTCGCGTTTGCTGCGATAGCATGTCTTTTCCTGCAAGCTGCCTGCACCATTGGCCCGCCGCTCACATCCGGACAGCTTGAGTCGCACAGCGACAATCCATGTCATGAATCTGGGCCGTCCACGCCACAAGCTCCTGATCCTAGCCATATCTGCTGCAGCGGGGACCACTCTCCTGACGCGCTCTTGAGCGCCACGATCACGCCTGCGCCGATAGTCATCGATGGAGCTTTTTTGACTCTGACTTTAGCTTTACGCTCTTTTGCGCCTTCCTCTATTGATATCTCTGCCTCTTTTTCTCCGCCGCATAGACCACTTGCTCTTCGTATCTGATTCTTAGTTTCTACATTTTGCCCCTCGATGTTTCTGTTTCTGGGACAAAACATCTGCGGGACCAGATTTTTCGCGTCACTCAAGCAGAATTTAGGAATCGGAATGAAACGTTCATTTATATCTTTCTTGACTGCTTTGCTCATTCTCTTTTCGTCGACAGTGTTCGGCCAGAGCACATCATCATCACAGCACCAGCACGGCGGCAGTCCAATGCCGACCCTAAAGCCGGATGACACGACGCAAGATATGCCAGGCATGCAACATGGCTCCGCTCACAACCAAACCACAACGTTTATCGACGAAATCCTCCACCATTCAACATCGGGGACATCAGCACAGCCAAATTCAACCGACGAGCCTATGATCATGCGCTCGCGTGGCAAATGGATGTTCATGTTTCATGGCATGGCATTCCTAAGCGCACTACAGCAAAGCGGGCCGCGCGGCTATGACAAGGTATTTTCCACCAACTGGTTTATGCCTATGGCGCAACGTCAAATCGGGAGAGGCCAGTTCACACTACGAACCATGCTCAGCCTGGAACCAGCAACCGTGACGCAGCGTTTCTATCCGCTTCTTTTCCAGCAGGGGGAAACGGCGTTCGGCAATCCGATCAACGACGGCCAGCACCCGCACGACTTCATCATGGAACTAGCCGCGCTGTATGATCTGCGACTCGGCCAAAAAGCGCTGCTATCTTTTTATGCTGCGCCGGTCGGCGATCCAGCGATGGGGCCCAGCGCTTACGCGCATCGTGCCTCCGCTTCCGAGGACCCCGTAGCCACGCTTGGCCATCACCTGCAAGATTCCACCCACATTGCGGATGACGTGGTCACAGGAGGACTGGCTTATAAACTTGCTCGCATTGAGTTCTCAGGGTTCCACGGTCGTGAGCCGGACGAATTTCGCTGGGACATAGACTCAGGCGCAATCGATTCATGGTCAACGCGCCTCACGGTGCAGCCGGGCCAGAACTGGAGTGCGCAATATTCGTTTGCGCATCTCAGCAGTCCGGAACAATTGCATTCTGAAGACGATGTTCAACGCATGACAGCTTCAGTCAGCTACAACCGGCGGTTCACGAGAGGTAGCTGGGCTTCTACGCTATTGTGGGGTCGCAATCGGGTGTTGCAGAGCCGGCAGATCGCAAACGGCTACCTTCTGGAATCTACGTTGCAATTCGCAGAGCACAATCATGTGTGGACACGAATCGAAAGCGCGGACCGCAGCAGTGAGTTGCTGCTGGGCAAACAGGCAGAGCCGCCGGGATTCGACGAACAGTTTCTTGCGCGGATACAGGCGTACACTGCGGGGTATAACCGTGACTTTCCACTGGTCCCGGGACTCTCAACCGCTGTGGGCGCGCAGGTTACGTTCTATGGCAAACCCGATTTTCTTACTCCCATTTACGGGCAATATCCCGTGGGAGTTATATTGTTTATACGAGTGCGCCCCAAAGGTAACGCGCATTCTCATTGAGGACCTCACAATGAAAACATCACGCCGCGATTTTCTGATTGGAACTTCCGCAGTGGCCGGCTCTTCTCTTATCCTGCCGATTTCAGTGCTGGCGCAACAGAAAGCCCCCAAAAAGGCCGCCCCCAAGAAAAAGGAAGAAGGAGAAGAAGACGTTTCCACCAATGAAGATTTGATGCGCGAGCATGGCGTGCTGAATCGCGTGCTGCTGATCTATGACGAAACCTTCCGGCGCATTCAGGCCAATGAAAAGTTTGATCCAGCGGTGGTGACCAACGCGGCTGGCATTATCAAGAACTTTATTGAGGACTACCACGAGAAGCTGGAAGAGGACCATATTTTCCCGCGCTTTGAACAGGCTGGCAAGCTAGTTGAATTAACCACAAACTTGCGCGCGCAGCATGCCATGGGACGGCGCGTGACGGAAAGAATTGTGGCCACAGCAAAAAGCGGAGACAATGAAACGCTGCGTACGTTATTGGCGGCGTTCAACCGCATGTATCGGCCACATGAGGCGCG
>DASXJO010000472.1:0-4093 GCA_036497385.1 Candidatus Angelobacter sp.
AAAGATCGGGTGATCCGGTGATCGGGGGAGGGGATCGCCGTCAGCGCCGACATCGCCGTCATCGCGCGTGATCTGGATTCTGTATGGCGAGTCTCGTTAGGGCTTTTATTCATGATTTTGCGGTCCTTCGGGAGGCGGTGAAGATTGCAAGTAGTTGATTCGCTTCATCCAGCATGTGATCGAGCTTCGTGGGTTTTACGATGGCACTATCGCGGAGCATTTCCAACCAAAAAACCGTCTCATCGGCTTCCTCAATGACAACACCTATTTTTGCTACGAACTCTGCCTTGGACCGGGAACGTCCAGCCGCCCTATAATTCGCAGCCATGCCGGTAGCAGAGCGTAGGATCTGGTTGCCAATAACATTGCCAGATCGCGTCTTCGGCAGTGCATCTGACATACGGATCACGCGCAACGCGAAAGCCTTCGTTCGACTACGCAACTCTTGCTGCTTCTCGACATTTATTGATGGCTGACGATTCTGTGGTGCGTCCATTTTGAATCCGATCCCGCGCGATGACGGCGCTGACGGCGATTCTGACATGTCCCGATTTCCCGATCTGTTTATCCGATCTTCAAGTTCTCCCGCAAAATTCCCATGTCCTTATCGCCGCGTCCTGAAATGTTGACGATCACAATCTCTGACTTCTTCATCTTTGGCGCTCGCTTAATGCACTCAGCCACGGCGTGGGACGACTCCAGTGCAGGAATAATGCCTTCCGTCCGAGCGAGCCGGGTGCACGCTTCCAGCGCTTCTGCGTCGGAAGCAGCTACATACTCTGCGCGCTTTGAATCGGCCAGCGCAGCATGTTCCGGCCCGATCGAGGGATAATCGAGCCCGGCAGAAATGGAATGCGTCAGCCCAATTTGGCCATGAGCATCCTGCAAGACGTAAGAGAAGGTGCCTTGCAGCACGCCTGGTAATCCGCCACGAAAGCGCGCAGCATGGTCACCCAGTTCATTACCGCGGCCGCCGGCCTCCACACCAATTAACTTCACTCGCTTGTCGTTGATGAATTCATGGAAAATTCCAATAGCGTTCGATCCGCCGCCCACACAGGCGATGATGGCCGCGGGCAACTTGCCTTCAGCCTTCAGGATTTGGGCACGGGCTTCGCGGCCAATCACTGAATGGAAATCTCGCACCATCGTTGGGTATGGATGCGCGCCCAGCACGCTGCCCAGCAGGTAATGCGTGTCCCGGACATTGGTGACCCAATCACGCATGGCTTCATTGATGGCATCTTTCAGCGTGCGTGAGCCAGACTCCACGCCGCGCACTTCCGCGCCCAGCAGACGCATGCGGAAGACATTCAATTCCTGGCGCCGCATGTCCTCCGTTCCCATGTAGACGACACATTGAAGACCAAACAGCGCGCATACAGTGGCTGTGGCGACGCCGTGCTGGCCCGCGCCGGTTTCCGCGATGATCCGTTTCTTGCCCATGCGTAGTGCGAGCAGTGCCTGTCCAATACAGTTATTGATTTTGTGAGCGCCGGTGTGCAGCAGGTCTTCGCGCTTAAGATAAATTTTCGCGCCGCCCAATTCTTTTGTCAGCCGTGCAGCATGAAACAGGGCCGTCGGACGTCCCGCATACTCTTTCAGCAGGCGCTCAAATTCGGCGCGAAACTTCTTATCCCGGCGCACCTTGTCATACTCGCGCTCTAATTCTTCCAAAGCCGCCATCAGCGTTTCAGGCACGTAGCGGCCGCCATAAAGGCCAAACCGTCCGGGTACCTGCTTCTCTTTTTTCAATGCGCTCGATCTCATGATTGTCTGGCCCTCCGTACCGCCGCAACAAATGCTTTCAGTTTTTCCGGATCTTTGCGCCCGGGCTCGCGTTCAACCGCCGTCACTACATCGACGCCCCAGGGCTTCATAATCCTGATCGCCTCGCCGACATTTTCCGGGTTCAGTCCGCCAGCAATCACAAATTGCCCTTGCCGCTCACCTAATTGCCTGCGCGCCGATTGCCAATCGAATGTCTTGCCGCTCCCTGCTCCCGAATCCATCAGCCACGTGTCCACTGCGCCAGCGACGGCAGCATACGTATTGAATCTGTTCTCAAATGCTTCCTGGACGATCACCGTTTTCATCTTCCGTAACCTGTCCCGCCGGTCTGCCGGGAGATAACCGTAGACTTCGGCCGGAGAATCGCCTTCTCCATGCATCTGTATCCCCGTCAAATCCACTTCGTTGAGGACCTGGCGAATGCCCATCGCGCCCGCATCCAGAAACACGCCAATCTTCTCAATGTTTGACGGTAATTCTCTGATAATCCTCTGCGCGTGTTCCGGCAGGATCCTGCGTTTGCTCTCGGCAAAGATAAAGCCCAGAGCATCGGCACCGGCTTCAATCGAGCTAAGCGCGTCTTCAAGAGAGGTAGTCCCACAGATTTTTATCCAGGTATGCATGCAATTGTTTTTTAAGGAAAGCTGTTTTGGCTTCTTACTGGACTGTGCCACGCCAATGTGGAGAAGCCGAGGTGGATGGCGAATACCATCCTGCATCCTGTAAGAGCTGTTGCAGTTTCTGCCCGGGATCTTCAGCGCGCATCAGCGCTTCACCAATCAGAAATGCCTGGTAGCCGGCGGCATGCAGCTCGCGGATTTCCGAGCCGCTATCAATTCCGCTTTCTGCCACGCGCAGCACGTGATTGGGAATGCTTTCCGCCAAATCGATGAGCGTATCCAGACTGACCTGGAAGGTTTTAAGATTGCGGCTATTCACGCCGATGATATCGGCTCCGCCCTCAAGCGCGCGCTTGAGCTCCTCTTCATCATGGACTTCGCAGAGAGCATCCAGGTCCAGAGCGCGGGCGTAATCCAGCAGCCTGCGGAAAGTAGCATCGTCCAGCGCCGCCATAATTAAGAGGATGGCATCAGCATGATGAGCGCGAGCTTCAGTGATCTGAAATTCATCGATAATGAAATCTTTGCGCAGGCAAGGCAGATTGGTAGCGGCAGAAGCTTCCAGCAAATTTGCCAATGATCCATGAAAGAATTCTTCATCGGTAAGCACGGACAATGCGGAAGCTCCGCCACGGGCAAGCTGGTTCGCCAGAGTTCCTACAGGGAAAGTTCCGCGAATCGTCCCCTTGGAGGGAGAAGCTTTTTTAAGCTCGCCAATCACGGCTGGACCGATCTGAGACATGGCAGCCAGCCGCTTGCGAAAGCCGCGCGGTGCATGCGCCGCAGCCGCTTTTTCCAGGGTACGCACTGGTGCCTGCTCCTTAGCGCGGTCAACGCGCTCACGGGTAGCGGCAAGAATTTGGTCCAGAGTGGTCATGGCGGCGGCAGCTTCAAGTATATGGCTTTGGCGGGAGAAACCGAAGAGGAAAAGCCGCGGAGGGCCTGCAAAATCCGGAGGGCTGAGGTAAATCTCTGAGCAATTCGGATTTAGGCGTCCACCGCGGCCTGAAGTTTTGATCGAGTAAGGCCTATAACTCCCCGCGAGTGCGGGAGCGGTCTTCAATCACAATGCCGCCATTTTCCGTGGTGGCCCTCACCTGTGGATTTGCTCCGCCCATTCGGAACAGTTTGTGTCCACTGTCCCATGTACGTTGCCCGGCATCGCAGGCGTCATCTTTGCAGATGATGGACGTGTGCTCTGATGCCACCACCTCCAACCCGCCATTAAAAGTCTTTGGCACAGAAATCACCAGCCCGCCATTGCGAGCATGCGCTTCCAGTCCTTTGCCTTCCCAGCGATCAGCCAAAGCTAGGGATAGTCCACCGTTTTCCACTTTGGCGCTCACGTCGCCTCCGCAGTCTTTGATGGAGATGCCGCCATTCTGGGCTTGCGCGGTTAATTTTCCCGTGCTGCGCCGGAATGAGATGCCGCCGTTTTCGGCGTGAGCTTCCGCCGTTCCAGTGAAGTTGGTTAATGACACCCCGCCGTTGTGGACATTGAGATTCAAGTCCGCATTCCTGGGAGCCTTTACCAGAAGAAGCGTACCCAGAGAGTGATGATTCTCTTCCGGCGTATGAATTGAAATTTTGGATCCATTGATCTCGAGGTGCGTATCGGCCAGGAGCCGGCGGCCCTCGTTCTCATCGTCAGCGGCAATCTGCTTGCAGAGTTTGAGACTGAC
>DASXJO010000473.1:0-1715 GCA_036497385.1 Candidatus Angelobacter sp.
ACGGTGACGGGCGTCTGTTTCTCACCCAAAGCTTTCAGGTAAGAGGACTCCATACCGGTATCGTCCGGAGGCGGAGTTTTGGTGGTCTTTTTGGCAAAGGCTGGTGCGGCGGCTCGGAACGACATGCTCAGTATTGTAGCCCAAAATGATCGTCAATAGTCGCAGAAAAAGCAGCCCAGGTGATCAGTGTCGCATTCCACCAGGACAGTATCTACAGTGTTAAGAAAAACCTGAAACACAGAGGGAATAAGTAAGCAGAGGAAAACTCAGATATGAAAATTCCTCTGCTACCTCCATTCCTCTGCGTTTCAAAGATTTGTTTCATTTTGCGAGTCGATGGTGAATGCGATTGCTAACTCCTATCTTGCCGGCGCGGTGTAATATCCCGCGCGATGTCGAACCTGATATGCGTTTCCTTCAGGATCTTTCTTGTTCAGCTCCACCTTGATTCTGCGGAAAGGCGAATCTGAAACTTTGCGGCTGGGATAAAAAGCCAGCAGATACTGTGTACGCAATTCGTCGCTGATTTTGCGGAAAGCTTCGTCAAGCTGCTGCTGGCCTTCAGCATAATAATATTTGCCGCCCGTATCTCTTGAAATCTGGATGAGTGCGTGCTCGCCGCCCAGGTTGCGCCCCGCATCGGCTTCTACCGGCACGACAATAATGCTATAGACAATGGCCTCCGCCTGTTGCGCCCGCCGCAAGGCGCCGTTGTAATCGGCCTTGCTGGTGGTATCGCCGCCATCAGTAATCAGCACTAAGACTTTTCTGCCTTCGCGATCCAGCAGGGCCTCTGAGCAAAGAAAAATTGCGTCATAGATGGAAGTCCCCGGCCCTGTTTTCAAACTGTCAATGCCATGCTCAATGGTCTTGAGGTCAGAAGTAAAACGGGTTAACTGATCAATAGTCTCCGTCACTTCAAAAACTGAGAGGCGATCTTCATTCCGCAAAATGGAATGGACAAACCTGCGCGCCGAGGTAGTTTCCAGCTTAAAGTCACGCATGGTGCTGGGGCTGGTATCAATCGCCAGCGCAATGCTCAGCGGAATAGCGGATTCTTTCTCAAAGACTTTGATCGTCTGCGGAACGCCGTCTTCCAGCAGCTGGAAATCGTCTTTGTTCAGGTCAGCCACGGGAGCGCCGCGCGAATCAGTCACGGTGGTAAAGACGTTCACCAGCCGCACGTTTACCCGGTAGGTGGATTCGTCTTTTTGTGATTGCTGCCTCGGAGATTGCGATCCCGGAGGAATGCGGTCCCCCTTTTGCGGGTCCTGCGCCATGGCGTGCAGCCCCCACACGCAGAACAGGCAGACACACAGGCAAGCCAGACTGAACCACGGCGACAAAGCGCGAGTTCGATTCATAGTTATTAGCAGGTATTCTGGCAGAATTAGATGCAAACAGCAGTAAAGAGTTATTTATTTACTCTAACTTCTTCAGGAAAAGGTTCACCATCGGCCCACACAGCGCCATCCTCAAAGTACTCTTTTTTCCAAATAGGGACGGTTTTCTTCAGGGTATCAATGAGCCAACGGCAAGCCTCAAAAGCCGCTACTCGATGCGCGGACACAACCCCGATCAGGACGCTGGTTTCGCCAATCTCCAGTCTTCCCAAACGATGGACCAGGCAAACATCACGGACCTTAAACTGTTCCAGCGCAGCCTGGGCCAACTTTTCCATCTCATTTAAAGCCATGGATTCGTAAGCTTCATAG
>DASXJO010000474.1:0-2093 GCA_036497385.1 Candidatus Angelobacter sp.
CCGCGTTTTCATCAGCGGGCGAGTAGCCCTGAAGGACCTTGTGTCTCACTTTCACCTGAACAAAGCAAAAGGTCTCTCGCCACTACTCCGGCGCTGAAGAGTACGCGCCGTCGTCAACACGGCTCGAGATGACGTATCTGAAAGTGAGGCTCCGTTGATATTCCACGGTCGTGCAATTACTTTGCTAGCTGCCCGCGTACGCCTCATCCAGCAATTCGATCACATGTTTTACCGGCAAAGCTAGCCCGCGCTGCTGCACACCCGCGCGCATCTGGATCATGCAGCCCACGTTGGCCGTCGCCAGCATGTCAGAGGAGACAGAAGTCACGTCCTCCATCTTCTTCTCCAGGATTTTCATCGACAATTCATTTTGCGAGACGTTATACACGCCCGCGCTGCCGCAGCACTGGTCAGAATGCGGCAGCTCCACCAGTTCACATCCAATGGCCGCCAGCAATTCGCGCGGCTGCATGCGGATACGCTGCGCATTGGCCAGATGGCATGGGTCCTGATACGCCACGCGCTGTCCAATCTTCCGCCTCGGCGCAACCAAGCCGATTTCCGCCAGATACTCCGTCACGTCTTTCATCTTGGCCTTGAACTCTTTGGCGCGGCCCAGGTATGCCGGATCGTTTTCCAGCAGGTCGTCATACTCCTTCATGTTTGATCCGCAGCCGGCCGCGTTCGTCACAATGGCGTCATAGTCTGCCCCAAGAAAAATGTCGATGTTATGCCGCGCCAGTTCCCGTGCTTCTTCGCGCAGTCCGGCATGGGCATGCAGCGCGCCGCAGCAGCCCTGTCCGGCCGGAATGTGCACCTCAATCCCATTCTGCGTGAGCACATTCACAGTGGCCCGGTTGAGATGCGAGAAGGCGACGTTATTGATGCATCCAGCCACAAAAGCAACTTTGCCGCGCTTTGCGCCCACCGCCGGGAAGACCTTGCCAATCTCGCTGAAGAAGAATTCCTTATCGATCTGCGGAGAGAGCCTGTCCAGATCGGCGACGCCCAGCAGCTTCAATAAGCTAGATTTCCGTAGCAGCGTCTGTAAGCCCGACCTCTGATAAAAGCGCATCAGTTTGGCTACAAAACTCAGCGTGCGGAAATTCGGAATCACTTTCCTGTAAAAGAAACTCCGCAGCACCCGCTGGATCAACGGACGTTTGTATCCCTGCTCAATCTGCGCCCGCGCCCGCTCCACAATGCGTCCGTACTTCACGCCGGAAGGGCAGGCGATTTCGCAGGCCACGCACCCCAGACACTGGTCAATATGCTGGACAAACGTCTCCCCCAGCGGCATCTTGCCTTCATTCACCTGCAGCACTTGATAGATGCGCCCGCGCGGCGAATCCATCTCCATGCCCAGAACTTTGTATGTGGGGCAATGATTCAGGCACAGTCCGCAGTGCACGCACGTGGACAGCAGTTCCCAGCTTGGCGCGTCTTTCGCTATGCCCGCCGGCGGGCGCAAGTGCGGATCATGAACATGTGGCTCGAACGCCGTCTCAGACAATGAATCTTCCCCTATTCAAAATATTTTTTGGATCGATGGCCCGCTTCACCGCGCGCATCATGTTCACGTTCGTAGGCGTGGTTCCCCAGATATCGAAATGCGGCTTGGCTTCAGTGGGGCAATGCGCCACTTCAGCCGACGAGCCGGGCGGCAGCATTCCGCGCAGCGCAGAAACGCAATTCGCATACTGCATGGCTGAAGGCGGATCGACTGCCAGCGGCATAAGCGCCAGCACCAGATTGCCGGTAGCCGCCCGACCCACGGCGGCAGGGATCATGTTGTAATCCGGGGCCACGCGTTGCAGCGCCTGCAATGCCGGACCCACATTCTGGATAGCCAAATGCGTGTACAGCACCATGGCATTCCTGTGCCGGGCCAGCACGCTTTGCTCAAAGTGGCAGATCCATCCCCAGAACTGCTCTTCTTCCACGCCTTCCAGCGTGCGCGTAACGGCCGAGCCAAGTTCGCGGGCGTAGCGGGCAAGCACACTGTCGCTGCCGGTCGCACGCAGCACGATCTGCCACTCCACCGCAGGCAGTGAAACAGGCTGCTCCGGCGAGTAATGATCGGGATCGCGCAC
>DASXJO010000475.1:0-12169 GCA_036497385.1 Candidatus Angelobacter sp.
TGTAAATGGAGCCATTCTGTTCTTCTGAGAGTTTCTTGAGTTTGCTGTTGAATTGCGTCTTTCGCAGCGAGAAGAGTTCGTGGTTGGTTCAAAGTGGCTGGGCCCAGAGTTTCTTTCGGTTCGCCCCACGCTGCTCCGGGCCAGCGCATCTCCGTTGTCCGCTGTTCCGTATAGGCCTGAGCCAGGAGTTTCTCTACTTTTTCCGGTGTGGCCCTCGCGTAATAGACGGGGAAGGTAATCGCGGCCACGGCGACGGCGGCAGCGATGGCGGGAACCAACACCCATTTCCAGAAGAAGGGTTTGTGCTCGACGGTTGGCTTTGCGAATCCATTAGTCGCCCGTGCAGGGGTGCCCTGCACGCCTCCGGCTTCCATCATCTTTCGAGCAGTGGTTTTCTGCCACTTAGCTGATGAGCTTTGCAGGTTGGCCAGGGCTGCATGCTCTTCCGGAGTGAAATCGTCAGAGAAGTCTTCAGTAAAAGTCCGGAGCAGGGGGCCACAGTGGTCGCAGGTGGCGGCGTGCTGGGTGAGCTGGGCGGCGAGAGTGTCCGGGGTAAGGCCGGCTGCGAGCTGGCGAAGGGCGTCGTCGCTGGGGCATTCCGGGGTGGGAGCCGTTCTCACCTGGGGATCCGCCGGGTACTTTGAGTTCGCGAATTTCGAGTCCGCGAGAGCTGAGGCTATGGGCCTTTCGTCTCCGGATTTAGAATCCGTCAACCATGGACCGGAGAACGTGGCGTCCGCCGGCGCTGGCTCGGGCAGCAGCGCGAAGCGGTGACGGTGAAAATCGAGCACGCGGTTGCGGCAGGAAGGGCAATCGGCGAGGTGGGCTTCAACGCGTTGATCGTTCATGCCTTGATCATCGCTGCTCTGATGATCGACGCGCTGACGCTCGTCACCCTGGGCCGCATCCGGTCCCGCACCGGAAGTTCGAATCCCGTAGTTTTCAATTTGAGCATTGCTCAGGTGCTCAGATTGTTCAGTCACTGGTCCCACATCTCCCTTATATGAACGTAGTTCTGGCGGTCTTTCCTTTCATTCATTGCCCGGAGCTAGTTGCGTCTTTACAGTTCTTTGCCGTTCGAGAAAACCGGTTTGCAGATCGACAAAAATGCCTTGCCGGCGGGAATCCGCCTTTGAGACCGTCAAAAAGCTCTTTCCGAATTAAAAAACCGCTTTTCAAGTTTAAATCTCTTGCGCAATCTATTTCCTCGCGAACCAAGCATTCAAACTTTATGATCGGACAGAAGTATATGCGAACTTGAGAGTTTATCCGCCAGTAGCCCTCTTTTTAGGTGGCGGAGGATCTGTGAAGCACGCCTTGACGTAGCGGGTAAGCCGCAGCAATGTGCTTTCAACACCTTTTGTGCCCAGTGTGATATTGGGCAGCTGAGAAATTGCCTTAGCGGTGAGTCCCTGGCGGTAGTAAAGCCAAAAGATGGCGTAGTCGCGGGCGAAATTTGGTTCTGAAGCCAGTTTTGCCAGGCAACGCTCGATTTGTCCCATCAGGATGGCATTCTCCGCGAGCTGAGTTGAATGGGGACCGGAAGGCGGCGGCATCCTAGATTCGTCAAAATCCTCTTCGTTCTGTCCGGAGCCGTGTTTTTGGCTGTTCTGTACTCGGAAGTAATCTTCGACTACATGGGAGGCCACAACTTTTAAAAAGCCGAAGAAACCGTGATCGTCCTTAAAGCTAAAGTTCCGCAAAGCCCTGAAGTTATTGGCGCATAGTTTTAGAAAGGTTTCCTGGACCAAGTCATCGATAAGGTCAGGGTTGGGGCGTTTGCGCGTGAAGACACACTTAGTGACTACGCCCGCAATCAGAGGCTGGAACAGGCGTACAAATTCATTCCAAGCAGCTTCATCTTGCGAGTCGAGACAATACGACACCAGCTCTTTTACAGACAGCTTTCGAGGGTCCATCGGGGAAGTGGCTGGTGCATTCTAACCTACTCACATTAAAGGGCAAACACTTTTTTGCGGATAAGCAGCATTACGATTCTGATTCTGCGCAATTATTAATGAGTTCTTAGATCAACCTTGGATCAATGAAGGCTGGCTGGATCGCTTTTAAGGATGTAACTACGGCTGCGATGAGGTTGGCCGGAAGCGGTGGCGCAATGTCTGAGTCAGTGCGCTATTGGCGGAGCGAGACACAAGTTCCAGGGGAGAGCTGTGATATTTCCAGGCCAGCCAGAATGTGACAATCAGAAAAGTGCCGGTGATCACAAAGTTCTGCCAGGCGTTGAGTGCCCACTGGCCGTGCCAAGCCAGTTGGACTGAATTGGAGAAAGGCTTGAGGTAAGGGATGGGCCACTGGTCGCCGTCGGGGCCGCGGGCGCCAATGAGGTCGCACAGCAGGTGCAAGTGGAAGCTGATGAAGACCAGAAGCGCTGTGAGTCCGGGGTGAGAAGGCAGGTGGCGGGTTGACGAGCCTTGGGTTGAAGCTTCTGGCTTTCGAATAGCTGGGCCGAAAGTGAAGCCAGAAACAGGGCCTGCTGTGGCCAAAGGGCCGATTCTGGCGAGCGGGCCCGCAATGATGTAAGCGGCAAGGGTGCAAACTAGAGCAAATGCCAGAGTGTGCAGCGAATGGTGATACTGCGAAAACCAAAGCAGCGGATGCGAGGTGTTGCGGGTGAGAAGCTCCGGGATGATGCCAATGCCGTCGATATCTGGAGCCACGGCCGCGGCTACGACCAGGGCCTTTTCGCGGCGCGTAAGCATGATGGGGCGGCCTGCGGGCGAGACCGAGGCGAGCAGCCATCCGGCAAAAAAGTGAGTTACGGGGCTCATAAAATCAAAGTTCTTGGCGAGCCGTTAATCCAGCTAGAAGAGAAGCAAGTGCTTTTTTGCCTCACACGGCCCCGCCTCGTTTACAACGTACAGACCTATCTTTGAAAATATTTGCTAATTTTCAACAAAAGGTCCCTCGGTCCTACTCGCTCGCCTGCCCATTCACGCCAAAAGCAGGCGTGAACGGGACCCGAAACGCGAGTTCGCTTACGGAACCCCGGGTGACGAATTTTATTGAAAGTGAAGCCACTAAGTTGTTCCCTGATCCACCTAGTACAGAACGCCGTTTTGGCCAATCGATGCGGGGCTACGGATGCGCTAGTATGGGTCAACATGAGGATTTCGACAAGATTACTTCTGGGGACGGCGCTGACGCTGGTCGCGTTGACTGCTCCAAGGGCCGCCACGGCAGGGCCAAGCGCCACAATCGCGACGACCGCGCCAACAGCCACGGCGGCTTTCTCAAATAGCTTTGCGGCTGGCGCTGTGGCGAACACTCTGGAGCAGCCCCTCAAAGAGACTCAGCCGCAAGCAGCGAAGAAGACTCAGCCGCAGACAGAGAAGAACCCTCTGGGACGAACGGGTAAAGAGACAGATGATAAGCCTTCGGCACAGAAGGCCAAAGATCCTCCGGCCAAGGCGGCAGCGGAGTTTACAAAGCTTGATGCCGCGACGCTGCCGATCATCCAGAAGATACCAATCGGCGGAGATGCGGACTGGCTGGGGATTGGCTTTGGGTCGGTATGGGTGACGGTGGCAAAGAACAATGAAGTTGTGCGAGTGGATCCGGTGCGCAACATGGTGCAGGCGCGCATCAAGGTGGATAAAGAGCCGTGCTATGGCATCGGGATTGGCGTAGACCGGGTGTGGGTGCTCAATTGCCAAGGCAAGACGCTGACGCGCATCAATCCCCAGACCAATGCGGTGGACATGCGCGTGCCGGTGAAAATTGACGATAGCGGCGAGGGATCAATTGCCGTGGATGAGCGTTATGTGTGGTACGCCAGCAATGAAGATGGCCACTCCGCCACGCTCTCCCAGGTTGAGGTAAAGACCGGACGCAAGCTGAAGGGCATCGCCGTGGGGAAAGATACTGGCGTGGTCAAACTGGCATTTGGCTCGGTGTGGGCGATCAGCTCGGGAGAAGGCAACGTCTATCGCGTGAATCCGGCGACGAGGAAGGTCACGGCCATGATTACGGTAGCAGAAGGCCCGCGTTTTAGCACGGAAGGCGCGGGGTCGCTCTGGGTGCTGAGCCAGTCGGATGGCGGTGTTTCACGCATTGATCCGGCGACGAACAAAGTGGTTGCGGTAATCCCGGTGCATGTTCCGGGCAAAGGCGGTGAAATCTGCTATGGCGATGGATTGATCTGGGTGACGATGGACGGAAATCCGGTAACGCGCATTGATCCGGCGACCAATAAAGTGATTGACCAGTACGGAAACTATCCAAAGGCTGACGCTATCCGCTATGGCTTTGGCTCAGTCTGGGTGAGCGATCACGGCAAAGGCGAGCTATGGAGGATTGATCCGGCAAAGATGCGGAAATAAGCTAAATTCGCCATTTGTTTGCTATAATGTGTGCAGCCTATATCCCGTTATAGTGAGTGGGACGGAGCAGTACATTGGGCTATCGCGAAGATTGGAAATGTCCGCAACGGGAAACCGTTGCGTTTCGTCTTTTGGGAAGTTTGCGACCCTCTGCCTATGCTTTGGGTTTGGGTGGCCCTTGGGTGGCCCAAGGGCCACCCAAGCGTCGCCCAAGGGAGGCCCAAGCATCGAGTGGGAGAAACGTCTTTGTTTGCAATGAAAGACAAGAAATGGGGGCGGGGGTGTTACTCGGCTGAAGGTACAGGCAGAAGGCCGTCGGATCGGGTCATCGCCGGGATCGCACGAAATCGCCGTAATCGGAAAACACACCAAGGGCACCCGTTCGACTTCCCTCTCACAAGCTCACGGTGTCGCTCGGCCAAGCTACGGAAAGACGAAGACGGGCCACAGGCCACAAGAGGCCACCGCAGGCGAGGGCGCCTGCGCTCCACGGAATCATAAGAATTATAGGTTCATCGAACTTGATGCTCCGCCCTGACCTAAATCAGAAGTCGCGGTCAACAGGTTTGAGGGACACCGTGTGCAACGCGTCTTTCGTCCTAAGGTGAATGGCTTCCGCAGGGGAACGGATTGGGAACTGGCGTAGTAACATGCGGATAGAAGCATTGGAGAGCTGATTGTGGCAACAAACGGCACAGAATTTGAGTCGGTAAGAACGGTTTCAGTGGTGCGCCATTACAAACTGGGGCGCACGCTGATTCCAGCAGTGGATGGCGTGAGTCTGGCGGCTGGGCGCGGAGAATTTATTGCCCTGCTGGGCGCTTCGGGATCGGGCAAATCCACGCTGCTGAACCTGATTGCCGGACTGGACCGGCCAGATTCCGGCGCGATTGTGGTGGAAGGCTCTGACCTGGCCACCATGACGTCTGAACAGCTGGCGCAGTATCGGCGGCACACGGTGGGAATGGTTTTCCAGTCATTCAACCTGGTGCCAACCATGACGCTTTACGAAAACGTTGAGCTGCCCATGCGTTTTGCCGAGGTGAAGCGCAAAGAGCGCCGTGCGCGCGTGGTGGAAGCGCTGGAGCGTGTGGGGCTGAGCGACCGTATGAAGCATCGGCCAAGCGAAATGTCCGGCGGAGAGCAGCAGAGGGCCGCGCTGGCACGGGCGCTGGCCAACCGTCCAAAGCTTTTGCTGGCCGACGAGCCCACGGGCAATCTGGATTCAAAGACCGGCACGGAAATTATGGATCTGATCCGCGAACTCAACCGCACGCTGGAGATGACGGTGATTATGGTTACGCATGAGCGCCCGCTGGCGGAACGGTATGCCAACCGACTGGTCTTTCTGGGTGACGGCAAACTGATCAGCGAATCGATCAATGAACTCGAAAAGATTGGAGCGGCACGGTGAGAGCATACGATTTGATTGAGCTTGCCGGACGCAACCTGCGCGAAGCAGGCCTGCGAAATTCGCTGACCACGCTAGGCATCGGAGTGGGCGTGGCGTCACTAGTGGCCATGTTGTCATTGGGTATCGGACTGCAAAAGCTGGCGACGCGGCAGCTCGGGCGCTCCGGATTGTTTGATACGGTAGTGGTCACGTCACGCCAGGATTCGCGCGGGCCGCGCTTTGCGCAAGCTGCGCCGGTCACAGCGCAAGCCAAACCCTTGGATGATGCGGCGCGGCATAGTTTTGAGCAGATGCCGAATGTGGCGGAAGTCTACCCAAATTTCAGCGCCGTGGGCGATGTGCGGCTGGAGACGGACAAAACCGGGAACCACTTTACAGTTGTCGGAACGCTGCCGCAGTCGGCGCGAACCAGTGAAGCTTTTGATGACGTGCAGGGAAGTTTTTTCTCTTCAGGTGTGGCTGAGGAAGCCATTATCCTGGGTGATTTTGGTCGCGACCTGCTGAACCTGCCGCGGGAGCCGCGCGGCACCGACGTAAAGTTGACTCCTGACCAGGCAAGCCAGCTTCTGGGTAAATCCATTGTGCTGCGGTACCACAAGCGTGAAGCCGGAGAGAGCGCACCGCTGGCGGGCAAGACCACGAAAAAAGGCGAGGCCGATCCGGACGACGTGGACAGCGCAGACGGTATCAAGGCAGAAGATGCACAGTCATTCAATCTAGTGCCCAAGACGTTGAAGTTGAAGATTGTTGGAATCGTCTCCAGCGAGCCCAACCGGGGATTGCGCCAGGGCCGCACGCCGGTGTTTCTACCGCTGGCGTTGGCAGAGTCGCTGGACATGGTGCAGGCCGGCGAGCTGTGGAGCACGCTGCGTCCATCAGAAAACAAAACGTATATCGCCCTGATAGTGCGCGTGGCAAGAAGCAAAGCTGTTTCACAAGTCGAAGATGAGATCCGCAAGCAGGGATTCAGCACGTTTTCCATTCTTGATGCGTCCAAGGGCATTACGCGGTTTTTTACTTTCCTCGATCTGTTCCTTGGAATTTTCGGCAGTCTTGCGCTGGCCGTGGCGTCACTGGGAATTGTGAACACGCTGGTAATGGCGATCCTGGAGCGCAGGCGCGAAATTGGAATCATGAAGGCGCTGGGCGCGAGCGACGGTGACGTGAAGCGGATCTTTTTTGTGGAAGCAGGATCGATGGGCGTTTTGGGCGGTGCGCTGGGCGCGGGCCTGGGCTGGACGATTGGGCGCGCCATCAACTTTGCCACAAATATTTATTTGCAGCGGCAGGACATCAAGCCAGAAAATTTCTGGGTGGTGCCAATATGGTTGGTGGCGGCCGCGCTGGGATTCTCAGTTTTCGTGAGTATGTTTGCTGGGCTGTATCCGGCGTCGCGCGCGGCCAAGCTCGATCCGGTGCAGGCGTTGAGACATGATTGATGGGAGCACTCAGCAATCAGCATTCAGCCAAACCCGGTTTACCGCAAAGGACGCAAAGAGCGCAAAGGAAAGAGAAAGAGATTATCAAACTGACAGCTGGCGCGTCTCGCTTTTTATGGTCTCAATCTAACCGAAGGATTCAACCGCAGAGAACGCAGAGAGCTCGAAGGTTAGAGGTCAGAGCGCTTTTTTAGAGTTTTAACGAGCAATTTATTCTGCTTCGCGAACTTTGCGAGTTTACGGTAGGTGCTTATACAAATGGTAATCGAGTGTATGGGGGACCAGAGGTCCTGGCCCCCGAAACTGGAGCCTGCGCAACAAATTTAATTTTCCTTAGCGTCCTTTGCGACCTTTGCGGTGAACCGGTTTTACTGAATGCTGAGTGCTGAATGCTGAGTTCTTCCAAATATCTGCTGTCATTTTTATTTCTGGTTTTTACAGTCAATGCTTTTGCGGCATCGCGAACGCAATGCGGCACAATGACGAGCAAGTACGTGCCGGGACGCGTTGGTTATTGCGCCATGCTGCCGCCGAGTTATGACGCGCATCCGGGCAAACGTTTTCCCGTGCTGTATTTTCTGCACGGACTCGGCGGTGACCAGAGCTTTCTGGCGTCGAGCGGCGCTTCCAGCGGGATCGAAGAAGCCTGGGAAGACAAACGCCTGGGCGAATTTGTGATCATCACCCCGCAGGGCGAGAATAGTTTTTATATCAACTCGCGCGATGGCCACATTTTGTATGAAGATTTCTTTATCCGTGAGTTTGTGCCGCAGATGGAGCGCCGGTTTCGGCTGGCTGGAAATCGGGCGGGGCGGGCGATTGGTGGAATATCGATGGGCGGATATGGCGCGCTGCGGTTTGCTTTTAAGTATCCGCAGATGTTCGTTTCAGTAGCGGTGCACATGCCGGCGTTGCTGGAAGAGCTGCCGCACGGATCGTCGGAAGTGGGCCTGACGGCGTTTTTGGGTAACGCATTTGGCTCGCCGCTGAATGAGCGCTTCTGGAAAGAGAATTCACCATTTGTTTATGCGCGAACGGCGAACCTGCAAGGGCTTAAGATTTATTTTGATTGCGGTGACCAGGATAATTACGGCTTCGAGGCCGGTGTGCGCCAACTGGACAAGCTTTTGACGGCGCGCCATGTGCCGCACGAAGCGCATATTTATCCCGGTGGGCATGATATGCAATTCGTATCGCAACATCTGGAGGCCTCGATGGCGTTTCAGTCGCAGGCGCTGGGGCTGACGAAGTGAATACCGAGTTATTGGACAGGCGAGGGAAAGCTATGAGATGGTTAATCGCATTTTTGACGTTTGCAGGCGTTCTCGCGGCTTCCATGGCGTTGCGAGAGCACTACCGCGTTGAGGCATCGCCGTGCAGCATTAACGAGAAGTGGGATTGCGGCACGGTCAACAAGAGCCGATTCGCAGTGATCGGGGGAGTTCCCGTAGCCGATATTGGCATTGCGGGCTATCTGCTGCTGGCAGGGCTGGCGATTGGACGACGGTGGCGATTGCTGGCTGCGGCAGCGGTCCCGGCATTTGCATTCTCGCTTTATCTGGCTCACATTGAAAAAGATATTTTGGAAGTCTGGTGCATTTACTGCGTGATTTCTCTTGGGATAATCTCGCTGATTACGGTGCTGTCGTGGGTCGCGCTGGTAATGAATTGGCGGAAGACTGGGGCCACGACTAGCGGAGCAACGTAAGTACGCGTTTCAAAAGGCTAACCTTTGAAACACAGAGGAACGGAGGAAGCGGAGGATGCAGGGATCCTTCGACACGCGCGCAACTCCCTTTCGGTCGTTTTGCGCGGTTCAGGATGACAAAAGCTAAAGCGGCGCAGCAATGGATATCTCCAAGCGGTTATGCTGCGGCCTTGTTTGCCATCGGCTGAATTCATTTTTTCCTCACGCAAGATTATGAACGGCGAGTAAGAGAAATAAATGTGTTTTCCACCTGCTTCCAGACGTTGGAGCCGGGATCGACGATTTCAAAGTGTCCAATATTTTGAAGCGTGATGAGTTCAACATGTTCGCCGGCTTTTTTCTTTTTGGCGGCGTAGCTCTGGCTGATTTCGTAAGGAACAGAGTCGTCCGCAGTGCCGTGAATCAGCTTTTGCGTGGCTTGCGGGATGGTTCGCTCTGCCGGTGAAGCTTCACGGTAATGGTCGGGAACTTCAGTGGGTGATCCGCCGAGAAAGGCCGCAGCAGCGTCATTGCTCAAGTGCAACTCCCAGGCGCGGCGGAGATCGAGAACGCCGGCGAGAGAAAGCACATGCGTAACGGAAGGCTCAAAGGCGGCGAGGCAGAGAGCCAGATGGCCTCCGGCGGAGTGCCCGGAAACGCAGAGTTTTTTGAGGTCGAGGTGGGCAATGGAATCGTTCTTGTGTTCGCGCAATGCATGGTAAGCGCTGCGGATGTCTTCAAACGTTCCTGGCCATCCGCCGCCGGGATTGCCTACACGACGGTACTCGATGTTCCATGTTGCGACGCCGATTTTCTTCAGCGCATGGCAAAGGTGTCCAGCGTAGGTGAGATCGTATTTCGCGCGCCAGTAGCCGCCGTGGATGAAAAAGACAATTGGGTGAGGACCTTTTCCCACGGGAAAACGAACATCAACGAATTGATTTGGGTCCTGCCCGTAAGGGAAGCGCAGATCAGGATCGGGCGGTTTCTGCTGGATGTGGTCTTCGCTCTGCACGCAAAGCAGTATAGAACAGCGGCGTTGAGGCAAAGAGGATTGCTTACGCAGTTACCTTTCCGCGAAACATGCGATAGACAAAAACGAAGTAGCCGACCGCCAGCAACATGCCAAAGCTCCACCAGATTAAGCCGTAAGAAAGCGAATAGGAACCAGAGGCGGCGTTATAGACAGTGATGTTCAGCGCGGGATCGGTGGTCGAAACGAGGAGATTGGGATAGACGGCGGCAGCCGCGCCGACGAGCATGAAAATCAGGTACGCGCAGGAAGAAAGAAACGCGCCTTTATCTTGATTTCGGCGGCGATGCAGGTACATGGCGATGAGGCTCAAACCCACGGCAACGGGAATGACATACAGCACAGGAAATCTGCGATAGTTCGTAAGCAAATCGGGCCGGATGGAAAGCGTTGCCCACAGACTGAGAAGCGTCACCAAAACCAGAGCAGGCCAAAGCAGGGAAGCTACGCGGCGGGCACGCAAGTTGAGGTCGCCGGAAGTTTTTACCGCGACATAGTGCGCGCCGTGAATCGTGAGAGCAAGCAGTGCTAGCACGCCGGCAATGATGGTGTACCAGTCCAAGATTCCGGGTTCGGGGCCGGTGCGCCAGTTAGTCCACAGAGGGAGGAAAAAGTAGCCGTCTTTATTTAAAGGCACGCCACGAACCACGTTGCCCAGAGCAGCGCCATAGAAAATCGCGAGCAGAATGCTGGAAAGGGCGAAACAGCCATCAAAGAAGCCGCGCCACACAGTTCCTTCAAGATGCATGCGAAGTTCAATGCCAATACCGCGCAGAATGAGAAGCCAGAGAACGATCATCAGCGGAAGATAAAAGCCGCTGAAACCGGAAGCGTAAAGCAGGGGGAAGGCGAAATACAAAGTCCCGCCGCCAGCCAGCAGCCAGACTTCATTGCCGTCCCAAACTGGCCCGATAGTACGAATTACGGTGCGCCGCTCATGGTCAGTCTTGGCGATGAACAGATGCAGGATGCCCGCGCCGAGATCGAAACCATCGAGAACGACATACGCGGTAATCATGATCGCAACGAGCCAGAACCATATGAAAAGCATTTGTCGATTTCTCCTAGGCTACCGTGATCGGATTGCCCGCATTGATGGAAGATTCATGCTCTGCAACCGGGCCGTGAGCGATCTCGCGATGGACCAGCACCAGAAACAGGATTGCCAGCACCGTGTAAAGTCCCATGAAGCCGAGCAGCGTAAACAATCCGTTGCCGGCATGAACGTATTTCGAGTAGCCCTCGCTGGTGCGCATGAGTCCATAAACAAGCCAGGGCTGGCGTCCAAGCTCAGCCGTCATCCAGCCGGCGGTGTTAGCGATATAGGGCAGCGGCAGGCAAAGCATAATGATCCAGAGCAGCCAGCGCGATTCATACAGTTTTTTGCGCCACAGCAGAAATGCGGCCGCAGCCATTACCGCGATGAAGATCGTCCCCAGGCCCGCCATGATGTGATAGCTGTAATAAAGCAGCGGAATATTCGTGGGCCACTGGTCTTTAGGAAATTCGTTCAGGCCTTTCACTTGCGCGGTGGTGGTGCCGTAAATAAGGAAGCTCAGAACTCTGTTTACGACCAGCGGATTGTCAATGCGCTCATGTTCTTCATCGGGCTGGCCCAGGATCACTATGGGCGCGCCATTCTCAGTCTTGAACAAGCCTTCCATCGCCGCCGTGGTGACTGGCTGATGGCGCGCCATGTATTTGCCGTGCAGATCGCCCGTCGGAAAAATTTGCAGCGCGGAGAAAATAAAACCTGCAATCACACCGACGCGCACAAACACGCGCGCGTGCTCGGTAAAGTTTCCTTCCAGCAGGTAATATGCGCCTACGCCAGCCATCACAAACGCTCCGGTAATCACGGCGCCGCTCATGTTGTGCGCGTATTGCAGCATCGCCCACGGGTTCAGCAGCAGTCCCCAGAAGCTGATTACCTGAAAGCTGCCGTCGGCGGCGCGCTGGAAGGCGACAGGATGTTGCATCCATGCGTCGGTGACAATGATGAAGTAGCCAGAAAGCCACGATCCAAAAAAGACGAGGAAGGCGGCCCACCAGTGGCCTTTGGGGCTGAGGCGTTTCTCGCCAAACAAGAAAAGCCCAAGGAAAGCAGACTCAAGGAAGAAAGAGAACACGCCTTCCATCACCAGCGGTTGGCCAATCACGCCCCCGGTGAGGCGCGCAAAGTGCGACCAGTTGGTGCCGAACTGGAACTCCATGGGAATTCCGGTGACGACGCCGAGAATGAAATTGATGCCGAAG
>DASXJO010000476.1:0-8593 GCA_036497385.1 Candidatus Angelobacter sp.
TTTGAAACTACGGCACTCGAGATGCCGGCGGGATTTGGCCAATTCACCATTGCGCCAACTTCACGCAATGGGTGGCCGGGCCCGCACCTACGGACAGGCGATGTAACCCTGGTCTTCACCACCGATGAAACCTGTTCCAACGTATGAACTGCTGCAATGGGAGCGGCTGTTGCAACCAATTCCGCTCCCGAGTTTAAATTTCCAGCCGGGGAATTATCGGCCAGGGAAACTATTACCGGGGAACCAGCAACCAAAGTATGCTTTCGTTGCTCTGCCATTGAGCTACAGTTACCTTTCGGACCGGCAGGACTCGAACCTGCAACCCACGAATTAAAGAAGTAACTCTGGTCTTCACCACCGGTAAAACTCAGTCGGGGAACAAGCAATAGGAGCGTGCATAGGGACGCACTTTCCGCAGCTGCCTTGGTATTCGAGGCTACGCCTCCGCCGCCACGGGTATTCGTTGATCCTGCAGAGCTCCCACTCTGCGCTGCACTTATTCGTGGAGGAAGTATCTCCCGTCATCCACCACCGACTTGAGGCATTAAGCGGGCGTCTGAGCCCGCTGCCGAAATCCTGAGGCCAATTGGCCGAAGGATCTGCTTGGTCTTAATGGGTCAGGGAACCGGCGACTGCGACGTGGATTTGAACCACCGATCGCCTTACGGCGATCGCCACCTGAAGTATCCGCAATCTTCACCACTGACCAATATGTATGAGCAAGGCACGTGGCCTTGGCGGCTTCCCGGGGGAACTAGCGGTCACGGCATTGGTCACTAATCAAATGAAGTAACCGCGGCCTTCGCCACCCAGGCGGGTTAATAGATCCCTCGCTATGCGAGGGATTTCGCTTGCGGGCTCAAACGCCCGCAAAACAGCTCAAGTTTGGGTCGGTTTGCGTAGGACTGACGCGCCTGAGGTTAGCTGGAAAGACGTTCAAACGCCCACAGGCTATCAGGACCTATGACTAGGTCTGTCAGCCTCCGCACCGAATTGTAGATAGTGCATTTCATTGGGCGTTACTCCTACGCATAGACAGGATAGCAAACTCTAGTTTGCCGTGGAATACAGAAAGTACGGAATTGCAGAAAATAATGTGTGAAATGAAAATTATTGTGCGCGAATGGCTGAAAGTTTAGTTCCTGCGTTCTGCGATGAATCCAATTTCAACGCAGCCAACTACTTCAGCTTCAATTTCTTTTTCACGATCTTGTGCAAATCGGCCGTCCGGCGCTCTTTGTAATAGGACTCGGCGTCTGCGATCTCAAGCTCATGCAGTTTCTGCCCGCCGCCTGCGATGGGCGTGCAGATGGGAGTTTTGGGATCGGAAGGCTGGAGTTGCTGCGGAATGAATGTCCCCACCAGTTTGCCTCGGGCGCTGATTACGTGAACTTTCATATTTATATGTCGGTCCTCTTTGTAGCCAGTTTTCAATTGCCAGTCTTCTTACAGCCAATCCTGCAGGTTCAGATTATGAGCAACGGGCTGCGTGCCCGGGTTGTGAATATCCACGGTATAAAAATTGCGGGAATCACTGGTTGCGCCCAGCCCCTGGTTCTGCGCTTGAAGCTGAACAACGCCCAGAACATCGTCAATAATGTTGGGAGCGGCCGTCACAATGCCTACGTCCTGGCCGGTTCCGTAGCTAATGCTCCAGGAAACAGTATGCCCGCCAGCCAGACTGAACAATGGTCCTACAGAGCGTTGGTGCGCCATGGAAAAGTCCTTTCGTTTAAAGTAGTGCGCCAGCGCGGAAAAGCGTTTCAAGAAAAATGCACTGGCGCGGGGCCTCCGGTTACCAGCTGTAATGCGCCGTGTAGGTCACCACTTTTTCTCCATCAGGCGGCACCTTCACGCGGAACTCAACGGTCTTGCTGTCCAGCTTATTGAATGGGTCTGAAGTTTTTTGGATATCCCAGTTCGTCCAGCGGTAGAGATGCTCAACCACGCGAATTTCCATGGGTTCTTTCTTGTGGTTGCGCAGCTTGATCTCAAAACTTTCGTCTAGCCAACGCTGGTTACGCTCAATGTGGTAGCTGGTGCGCTTGCGCTCGCCTACCGCGTCAAACACATTGCCGGTGTAAAGGCGGATGGTCTCATCACTGGACGTGTGGTCGATCAGATTCTCGCCGGTGAATTCCATCTGGCCGTCAGTATCGCGACGATAGAACCGCACCCGGCCTTTGGGGAGCGGCATGCCGAGGTGGTTTTCCTTGCTGTTCTTGAATTCCACCATCGACCAGATCTTGGGGTTGGACTGCACGCCGAAGTTCTCCATGTCGCGGAGATTTTCCATGGGATAGCCGCGATAGTTCTGATCGATCTTGACGCCGTCATACACGTAAAGCCGCTGTGAAGGCACGCCAGACGCGCGAACGAATTCGACCTGCTTGGTTTCGCGGTCATACAGCGTGGAGGGCCGTTCCAGCGTGTAGAGGTGGTACTCGTCAAAATTGCGTTCGGTGACCGCAGGCGCGAAAGCTTCGTCTTTCGCTGCCATGCCGGAAATTGGGCCTCCTATTCCCGCTCCTATTCCCGGCTGAAGCTTATTGACGTCGCCTGCCATGAGCTTGAGATGGGCATTAGAAAAAGTCTTGCCAGTCTGGTTGTCCAGCGTTACCCAGCCGACGATATCGAGCAGGTTGCCGCTTACGGGCGCCACCACGTTGTAATCAGCGTGCCAGCTCATGCCCCCAGTTACATAGCTGAATTCCGCATTGGTGTTGCCGGGACGGTCGCTCTGCAATAGCCATGAGAGCGTCGGTTTTAAAATCGTGTCGCTGCTTAATGCTGGGAAGATAGGCTGGCCGGGCAATCCGAACTGCAACTTTCCGTCGATCTCAATGATCGGCTCGCCATTCCCGGCATTCACGTACGCCTGTTGCTGCTGGTAATACTGCTGATCGTATGCGCTGTATGGCTGGGAATGCGGCGTGTATCCGCTGCGGATGATTTTTCCCGGCATCAGCTTGCGGTTGCCGTCTTTATCCGGCACCAAAAACTCAATGGTCTTGCCTTCATACAGTGCCAGCAGCCGGCCTTGGGAAGCCACGTCACTACGGTAGTTCTGCTCCAGAATGCGCAGATCGCGACCGCTTTTTAGGTCGCGCAGGATGACAGAATCCGGCTCAAGATGCGCCGTAATGTCAGTGATTTCCACTTGGTTCGTACCGCTCTTGAGATCGAGGGGCAAGGTTTGCCGCACCACGGCAAACGACTGGTTATAGATGGTTAGGGCCGCAGCGTCATCACGGCCGGCGCTGGATATGGCATCAGGATTTTGAGATTTTTGGGTCAGCCCGGTAGCGGCGCTGGCCAGCAGAAACAGGAAAAGCAGATATACCCGCATAGGTGCACGTCCTTTTTTGGTGAATCATGGGCGGCCGAATCGGGGGATTGAAAGAGATTCTATGCCAAATAGATGAACGTGCTACCCAGGGTTTCTTGCAGGGAAAACTTGGGTAATGAAGGAGGGCTATGATGTCATGGTGAAGTCTGAAAATTACTCCGCTTTTATGGATAGCAAGCACAAGGTCCCTCCGTCTACTCGCGCGCTGGTAAAAGCGCGCGCTCGCTTAACGTCCGTCGGGATGACGAGCTATAAAAAGTTCACGTTAACACCAAAACTGCTCTAGCGAACAACTCCCTTACTTTATGCGATCCTGACGAGCTTCGCGGCTATAGAGGTCCCTCCCCTTCGACAAGCTCAGGGTCGGGATACAGAATCAGCAATCCACTCCGCCGCTTCCTTTGTCCCCAGACTGCCCCCGATGTCGGACGTGGTCTTCTTCTGCTGCACGGCGGCAAGCACCGCTTTATTGATACGCTCTGACTCTTTGATAAAGCCCAGATGCTCCAGCATCATGGCCGCCGTGGAGATTGCGCCGATAGGATTAGCGATGTTCTTTCCCGCAAACGGTGGCGCCGAGCCATGCACCGGCTCAAACATGGATGTTTTACCGGGATGGATATTGCCGCTGGCGGCCATGCCCAGTCCGCCTTGCAGGGCCGCGGCCAGGTCGGTGATGATATCGCCGAACATGTTGTTGGTAACGATCACGTCAAACTGCTTAGGATCGCGGGCCATGTGCATGCAGAGCGCGTCCACATACATGTGCTGCGTCTGAATTTCGGGATAATCGGCGGCGACAATTTTGAAAACACGCTGCCACAAGCCGCCGGCAAAAGTCATGACATTGGATTTGTCTGACATTAAAACTTTTTTGCGGCCCTGCTTGCGTGCCAGTTCAAAGGCGAATCGGATCACGCGCTCCACGCCTTTGCGAGTGTTGAAATCTTCCTGCGTGGCAATCTCGTCGGCAGTGCCTTGCTTGAGCACGCCGCCTGCGTCAACATAAGGGCCTTCAGTATTTTCACGAATTACCACAAAATCCACGTGCTCCGGTTTCACGCCCTTGAGCGGACAGAGGGCTTCATCCAGCAGCTTGACTGGGCGCACATTGGCATAGAGATCCATTTTGAAACGCATGCCCAGCAGAATTTCTTTGGCATGAATATTGGTGGGAACGCGCGGATCGCCCAAAGCGCCGACAAAGATTGCATCGAAGTCGCGTTCGAGCATGGCGAAGCCGTCCGGCGGAATGGTGGTGCCGTCTTTCAGGTAGCGGTCAGCCGACCAGTCAAAGGTGGTGAACTCGACGGCTGCGCCAGTTGCTTCCACAACTTTTAGGGCTGCGGGGATAACCTCTTTACCAATGCCATCACCGGGAACCACCGCGATTCGTTTCATTTTGTCGCTTCGCTCCAAACCGCTTACGCTCCTTCGCTTGAGCTATCTTTTTCAGCCTTGAAGCTGCGGGCTCGGCACGCAAGCCGGCCTCGCCCTTCCTCATGTTGCAACAGGAAATATATCAAAAGCGATTGGTTGGCTTCGCAAGACGCTGCAAGACAGGTGCGCTACGTCAGTCGCTAAGGACGATACGAGCGTGATGATGGCCGCAATCTGCAGCTACTCAGAAAATGCAATGATCAACATACAAAGGAAGCCCGCGCCGGGGCCTGATGCTCCAGCCGGGCATATAGCTGTTGATGGGCCTTTTTGCGAGTGTGATCTATTTTATGCTCGAGTTTACCGCCATGCGAACCGGCAGAAAGCATCAATATCAGCACAGATGTGACCAGCCATAAAAAGGCCACACCCAAAACAATTCTGTTGAGCCGCCAAGCGTGTTGCGGCATATCTTTTCTCTTCAGTTTTGATTTCATGTCTACATCTATAGATGCCCCTGGGCACGAGTCCGTTACTGCTGCCGGATAAATTCGAGAAAAGAATAGCTTCTGGTCCGAAGCAGGATTTTGGGACGCGAAAAATGCCGCGCAAACGCAGAACTTAAAATTTGCGCAACAATGCCGCATATCTAATTTTGACGGGCACGCCGCTGCCGACTTCGAACCGTGACGCGTCGGAAAATCAGGGCGTAACAGTTATGGTCAGCGCGGACGAGTGGCTGGCGCCGGAAGTAGCTGTCACGGTGATGCTTGAAGTGCCAGGAGGCGTGCCAGTCGTCGAGTGAGGTTGCCCACCATTTCCGCCACCACAACTCACAAGACAGATAAGCAGTGCGATGCCGCCGAAAACTGCCGAATAGCGTCTGGCATTCTTGCCGCGGTTGCCAATTCTTACCACGAGAAATCCAAACACGATTCCGAGCGACCATGAACTAAAAGTCCAGGGACGCAGGCCAGTAATTGGAACAGCAGCGGAAGCCGCAGCGGTGGTGCTGACGGTAAGAGTGGTGGAAACCGGAGATCCGTTGGGAGTGACTGTGGCAGGCGAGAAAGTACAGCTTGATGCAGCCGGCAATCCGCTGCAGGCAAAACTTACAGGAGAACTCATGCCATTGACCGGGCTGATAGTAATGGTAAATGTGGCGGTCTGGCCTGCTTTGATGGTTGCGCTGGAGGGCGAAGCGGCGATGGTGAAATCGCTACTGGGATTTCCTACTACAAAGTTGTCGTAGCCGTGGCGGGTGCGCGGACAGCATCGCCGGGATATTCGGCGGAGATTACATAGGTTCCCTGCGCGCTGGTTGAGATTCTTGGCGGAAATTGTGCATTTTGCGGCGCGAAAGCAAGAAAGTCCCCATTGACACGGTAAATAAACTCCGCAGGTGGATTAGCGACACTGACCAGCGTCGCACTTAATATCACGCCTGGGCCGCCGAGATTGCTGGGGGTAACAGTTAGTTGCACTGAACTCGCAGTGCGCGGCGCATTGAAGGCCCGTATGTCTTCTACTAGCGTGGCTGATGTGGCCGGAGGAAACGTCGCATCGCCACCGTAAATCGCCTGGATATTGTGAAGACCGGCGGTAGGAAAAGCCGTGATCAACTGAGCGCTGGCGCCTTGCAGGGCAGAAATGCCCAGGAGGTCTCCATCAGCCTTGAATACTACGCTGCCCCCGGGGGAACTAGCTGAAGGAGCGCTGGGCGTGACGCTGGCGGTAAGAGTCACGGGATTGAGTTGTCGCGCCGGAGTGAGCGAAGTGTTAAGCGTGATGTTTGGTACGGCCGCCGCAGGGGCGCCGGGATTTACCGCAACGGCTACAGGCGTAAATGAAGAGCTTGCCGCAAAGAGAGTATTCGTGGATGGATCAAGCACTCCAGCAAAGGCGGCGTTCACATTGTGCAGACCGGCGGCAAAGGTAAAGTCGAGCGCGGCATTGCCATAAATATCCACTATGGCAGTTCCCAGTGTCGTGGAGCCTTCAGCGAACGTGACCGTGCCAACACCGTTCGGGCTTCCGGCGTTCAGCGAGCTTATATTGGCCATGAGCGTGACCGGCGCGGAGGCACTGCCAGTGGCGGCCGAGGCTGTGATTGTGGTGGTGCTGGAAGTAGCAATGCTGGTGGGTGCAGTAAGGTTGTTGATAAAAAATGAAACCGCATTCGTAAGCACGTTTTGCAGGACAACGTCTGGAAGTCCGTCGCCGTTCAGGTCGGCGATGGCAAGGATTGCATCCTGCGATGGAGAGATGGTGATGGGATCGCCAAATCCGCTGTGTCCGTTTCCGGGAAAGTAGGCGAGCCCGGCCGACGTGCGTGCCTGAACCAAATCAGTGGTCCCGTTATGGTCAAAATCTACGGCGATTCCATCCGCAACTTTGCTGCTGTGGAGTCGCGGCTGGGTATAAAGAAAACCGCCCAACCCATCGCCAAAAAAAGTGGTAAAGGGGCTCAGGAAATCGACACTCGTGTCGCCGTTCAGGTCGGGAGTCGGAGTGCATTGTTTAACGCCGAACTCCGCCTGAAGCGCTGTCGATGTAAATCCTCCGCTGCCATCGTTAACCGCCAAGTAGCAAACAAATCGCTGGACGCCAACTTCGCCATCTACTACCAAATCCGGCTTCCCATCGTGGTTCGCATCGGTCACAAAAACGCCATTCCCCAAAAATGCTCCTTCAAGCCCAATGTTATGTGGCTGGGGCACGGAGAATCCGCCAAGGCCGTTGCCAGGAAGGATGTAAAGGCTATTGAGAGAACCGAAAGCTATATCAGGGAAGCCGTCACCATTGAAATCAGTCACCGCAATGGCCGACTGGTTGGGCACGATACCGCCAAGAGGTACCGGCGTACCAGCTGAGAAGTTTCCGGTACCATCGCCAAAGAGGATTTCGAACGTCAAACCTGGGGCCAGAATCTCACTGACCAGAATGTCCAGATGGCCATCATTGTTGAAGTCAGCCAATGCGACTTGAAAGACCGGGTGGCTCACGGCAGGAAAGCGCGTGGCCGTGAGCGTACCGGTTCCATCATTGATGAAAATTGTGACGGTGTTCGAGCTTACGTTTCCGACCACGACATCGGGCTTGCCATCGCCGTTGAGATCGCCAACCGCCGCGATCTGGGCGTAAGACAAAGCATTCAAGCAAAAGAGGAAGAATAAAACGGAGAGAAAGAATCGGGTACGCATGGGAAATCCACCTACTCTGGATTGGCTCAATTTTAACCTTGGGCATTTGCTAACCGACGCAAAAAAATACGAGGAATTGAGAAGAAGGGCCAGCGATTCACAGAAGCGGCTGAATTGGCGCTACCCCGCACGGATTTCTCGCTTTGCTGGAGATTTAAATGGCTTCTTTTCCACCTATATCCACAGCGCTGCACCATTCTTCGGCATTGCTCTCCGGCGCGACGGCAGGTAGATTCGCAATACCAGTTTCAAGCCGCTTTGTTCAGAGTTTTTTACCAGCCAAATTCAGTTTATCGATGCCCCGGAGCCGCCGGGCGAGATCTTTTGTGGATAAAAATTCCAGATGCACCAAAGGAGAAACCACCCCGAGAGCGGCCGATTTCCGGTAAAGGATGGGAAACAAACTACTTGGGTCGGGTGGCGACGTTTAGGCGGCTAAGGTACAATAGATTGTATAAGACTCTTGACACGCACAATATACAGGCGTAAGTTTCCAACACTACGGTTGTTCTGGCCGGACCCGTGGCAAATCAGAAACGGGTCACAGACAGCCTGAAGACTACCCGGCGTCAGAGGTGCCGCCGGAAACAATAATCGCGGTGAACTTAATACTTTTGTGTGCGCACGCACCGGCCCTGGCCGGTGCTGCTTAACCGTGTTT
>DASXJO010000477.1:0-12094 GCA_036497385.1 Candidatus Angelobacter sp.
TCAATCGCTTCAGAAATGCCTTCCGGCACTCCCGGGCTCAGCGCGTTGACCGGAGGATTGTTGATCATGATGATGGCAATGTCGTTGTCTTTTGAAAGTTGGACCAGATCGCTCATGGGATTCTCACTTGATTAATTTCGTTTTTTTCGATCTCGACTTTTCGTCTCGGTTTTTCGATCTTGAATTTTCTACTTCGGTTTTCGATCTTGGAATTGACCTGAAGTTTTCGATTTCCGTTTCGCTCTCGGGCTTTTGTCCCGGGGTTTTCGACCTTTAGATCGTCTGTTCCTTCGGTTTTAATCCCTGACTTTCTATGAATGTCTTGCGCCTTCCGATTTAACCAAACTCACGCCTTCGATTCGCAGCTTTTAAGCGCGGTTCTGCACAGATTTCGTGACCGGGTAAAGTCTATTGAATGGCCATTCAGTCCGTCAAACGATTGCGAATCTCACCGCGGATCAACACGGATAAACGCGGATCGGAAAAAGATTGCTAGAAAATCCTTTTCTCCGTTACCTCCGTTCCTCCGTGTTTCAAAAGGTTTCCCTGCGGCAAAATCTTTCTTCTTCTCCGTGTCTCCGCGCCTCCGTGCTAGATTTCGCTTTTTTCCTGATCAGCGTTCATCCGCGCAAATCTGCGGCAAATCTTTTCTTCTTCTCCGTGTCTCAGTGCCTCCGTGGTAGATTTTGATTTTCCGATTACCCGATGTCCCGATCTTCCGATTCTGATCAGTGTCATCCGTGTTAATCAGTGGTAAGTTTTTCTTCTTTCTCCGTGTCTCAGTGCCTCCGTGGTAGATTTTGATTTATCCGTCTAAATCCCTGGTAATAGTTTCCCCACCAGCTTGCTCAGCTCCAGCACTTCCAGCGGACACTCCGGCCAATTATGTTTCCAGCAAATAATCATGTCGCATCCGTTTACGTCATGTCCGTGCTTCACAAAGTTCAGGCTCTCAAATTCAAACTCGATTCTTAGTCGTTGCCATTTGTCGCGCATCACCTGGCGCAGCGCTTCGCAATCCGGAAACGCCGCTTGCAGCAGCGTTACCACATAGCCAAGGTCGCGCACCATCGCGCCAAACAGAAACACCACTCCCATTTCGTTCGTCGGCGCATGCGCCAGCGGACACAGATTCATCGGCGTCCCATACACCGGCCTGTTCGTGAACACGTCCCACCGCGCGGCCTCATGGCCCGGCCACAGACTTTCCGTGGCCGGCCAGCTTAGTTCCTTTTCCGCCCGCGCCATGGCCATCACGTCCGGCCACTCTTTTACCAGGCCGCGCTCCTGCCCATAGCCCAGCATCATGTGCGGCACCCGCTTCCAGCTTCCGCAGCGGGCAATAATTGCTTTTGCGCTGTGCGCGCCTTTCTCTTCATATTCCGTTGACGTGGGCAGCCTCTGTATCTGTCGCGCCACTGTCGCCCAGTCTCCAAAAAGTGAATCCATTCCAAGGCGCTGTTTCTTGTTTGCCAGCATTCCGCAGGCAATCAGCGCATTCGTATAGGTCGTAAAGTGGCTCCGGACGCCCCTCCGCCCCACCGGGGTCATCGTCTTCAATTCCGTCAGGGTGGGCACACGTCCCAGCTTGTTCGCCAAATTCTGGATCGTCGTCATTATCTCTTCTTTGCTCATCGCCTTATCTCCGTAGAAACATGTTTGTGGACCGCAGCCTGGGCCCCCGTGCAAGCCCGATTTTGGCTTGCATGGGCAAAGAAGCCCTCGGCTGCGATGGAAGCTGATCTTTGTGGCAGAGAGCGTGCCCCAAGCCTGTCGATGGGCACTCCTGCCTGTGATGGATCATCATTGGTTCATGTAGCACAGCCGCCCTCGGCTGTGGGGGTTCGATTTGTTAAAGCATGAGTGATTTCAAAAAACTCACGGACCGCAGCCGCCCTCGGCTGCGATGGAAACTGATTCTTGTGGCAGAGAGCGTGCCCCAGACTGTCGATGGGCACTCCTGCCTCTAATTTTTAGGCATTCAGATTTTGGATTTTTCAGGGTTTTTCGATTCCGAGCCAAGTACCATTTACCTGCTGCCTTTAGAGACGAGGCTTTCCCCCGCGTTTGCTAAAGGCTAATGGCTAAGTGCTAATGGCTGGTTTCCCGTGTCTCTACACAATCTGTGGCCCAAACGGTGGGCCGGCTATGATCGCGTGGGTGCAGGCCTTTTTGGGCTTCCCGCCTCCATCTGGGATACCCTCAATCGCTAACAGGCTTGTTTTCAATGCCTATTTGCGACGGTTCGCCGCTGCCGCTCCCGGCGAGAACCTTGGCTGCATATTAAACAAAAAGCGAACAGAAGTCAATAGGTCCGATGAAATTAAAAAGTTATCAGACCTTGTAAAGTCGCATAATTTCCTAATCTGTTTGCAGGAGGAATGGTTCATCGGAACCATAAGCCCTTAGAAAAGTTGCTATCGTATCGAATTTTTCTTGCATACGAAAGCCCATGATCATTTTTTGGCGATTCTTTTGTACGAACTGAACGGCGACCCCCAGTAGAAGTCGGCCCAAGGCCTTCCGGTTATTGTTTGTGGGGAACAAGGAGACAATCTCCGCAAATATCCTCTCGGCACTGCTTGGCAGTACAGAATCGTCGACTAGCACCTTGATAAAAAAATGCGCAACCAATTGAAACGCATTTGGCGGAGCTACACCATACTCTTCAGAAAGTGTTAGTGGAAAATTGAATTGCCGCAGCTGCTCTGGGCGAATGACCTTAATGGTTTGATCGCCGAATACCGACTTTTCTAAATCTTCTGTCGTAACAGGAAGGAATCGCACACGATAAGAGGAGAGATACCCGAAATACTCAAGATAATCGTCAAAGGTGATTTTTCTCTGTTCGTATAGGACTCTCAGCAAGGTCAGAGAACAGCAATATTCGGGCGCAGGCTTTTTGGTCTCCATTTCATTGAGTTTCAAGTAAAGAAAGTCTTCCGTAAGGACCGCAACGCCCTCTTTTTGGGCAAGAATGCAAGCATCAGACAGACTCGCTGGGATCTTCTGCTCAGCAAAAGCGCTTGATTTGTTTGCTAAGGAGATGACGCTGATATTTTGTAACTTCGTCTCAAGCAGACGAATGCTATTTTCAAAGTTTGTCTTAATAGCTTCGCGTCTCGCCCGATCAATATCCGAAACTCTTAGCCGTCCCTGGGCATACCCAAGATACCCGGATTGGCCGGGATAATATTCAAACCTGTCTCGAAGTTCCAAGAGCAAACTTATTACCGATTGTGGTACTTTGAGATTCGGAACGAATTCATAAATTTTTTGCAGAAAGCCGATCTCCGACAGCATCAGTACAGAAGTGCCATCAAGATAAAATGTCTCGCCCGCAATCATCTTGTGCGCCACCGTTTTTTGCTGGTTCAGCTCTTCTAAACTTCCAGAGCTTGCCTTTATGAAACCCCTCTGCTCGGCTGTTATGCGAGCGATCGCTTTAGCTAATCCACCCTCACTAAGAGCAAGAAGCGCTAATGGAACATTTTGTTCACAATAGATGTCAAACAAGTTCCCGCTTTCTCTTTCTTCATCTTGCAGCTTAGCAATCAAATACTTAGTGTCAATCAATCCCTCGGTGATCGGAACCTCGATTATCTCCATAGCGGTCCATCGCTGTTCCGCTGACAGTTTGTGAGCACTATTTCTTGCCTGCCAAAGAATGTACTTCTCGATTGGGAGAATCATTTCTATTTCATATTCTGGCTTCTCAGAGCGATATTTACTGCCAAAAGTAATTTTTTCTCCAGGCTTTTTCCCAAAAAAGGTCAGGAAGATATCACTCGGCTCCGCAATTTTCGTTGCATCCAGCTCATCGCCCTCACCTACATAAAACCACCTCTCTTGCTCTTTGAGCTTTACGAAACACCCTTCTCCCACTTCCGGAGAAGAAGTCAGGGTAAATTCCGGCATCAAATTTCCAAGCTGAATAAAGCCAAAGAACAGCATTCCGTATTGCTCTGGCGACGGATGTCTAAGAAGCTTTACACCTTCTACGACGGCCCGAAGCGCATTCCTTCCATCTCCAGCTTTTAAATATGCCTCAGCTTCTGCAGAGACTTTTGCTTCAAATGATCTCAGAAGCGAAGCGTATGTTTGGATAAAGTCCTTTGCACTTCCGTCTCCTCTCTTTAGATAAGCATATGTGGTTTGAACAACGAGACTTTCCTTGTTGTGTTCATCGAGCAATTGTGCCTCGTTGGGGTTCTCCAGAATGCTTCTGGATATTCCGATTGCCTCGGGGAATCTTTCCAGATTGATATTGGCAGTAAATAATTGCAGTTTGATCTGAAGAACCGCCGTCTTGTTTTTCTCATGATTCAGCAACTTTTCTAATAAAATCACCACTGAGTCCCAAGCTTTTTTGTCCTGGGCGATTTTGAGTGTAGGCAAGCATTCCGCATAGTTCAATTTCGAAAGATCCATCTTCTGAAGGATCTCAAATGCCTTATCTGTGTCGCCGGCTTGGTGATACAACAGGAGAAAGAGCTTCTCTTTCTGGATTGTTCCATCGTCAGGAAGGGCCTCCACAATTTTCCATCTGAGTTCAGATGGCTCCTTTATACCCACAACGAAATCTACTGCTAACTGCACATCGTCTTTCACCAGATCGACGGCTCGGGCATAATTTTTTTCTTCTACAGCCATTATCAAATCCACGATGTCTTGCTTCTTGATCTGACTGAAAAAAGCCTTGCCTTCGGTGAAGAGACTCTTTTTGTGAAGAAATTGCAAAACGAGAGCCTTAGCTAAAAAATCGGAGATAAGCTTATCCGCCTGCTTGACGTAATCCTGCAATTTCAAGAAATCGACCTGAGGCAGTTCTACCGGGCGGATTAGATCAGCAATGATCTTCTCCATCAGGAGGTCAGGATAACAATTGATAACCTGCCCAAACAGGTCTTTCGCAGTGGCTTCAATTGCGAGAGTATCCTCTCTGGCAAAGTGCATATGAAGTCTTCTTATGTTTAACCAGCTCTGACTTCGCGGGCCGATGCCGCCAGCATCGTTGAATCTTTTCTCGACAGCGCTAATATCGTTGAGTACCGCATCAGCCAAGTTGCGCCGCTTGTTTATGTCTGGTTCCACGAACACTCTGTCTTCCAAAAGTGCGATCTTGACATCATGGTTGCTGAATCTATCTGGATTGAGATGAATAGCCCGTTCTATAAAACTTTCTGCGCGCACTACTTCCCCAGCTTGGTCTAGCAGCACGGAATATACCCTATAAAAATTCGATTTGGCCCTTGGTTCACTTGGGAATTGCTGTTCGTCGACTGCCAACGGGTCAACCCTATTTCGAAGCCTTATTTCTCGAATCAGCTTCTCCAAAGTCAGCAGCCAAAACCCGGGGCTGATGTGCTCAGCTCTTTGCAGCAGTTGCGCATTTTTCACGAAATCTTCATTGTTCAAATAGATTTCCGCAAGATACAGAAAAGAACGAGGATCATCCGGATATCGCTTTATGATGTTTTCGTATTTGTCCCGTGCTTCTCGCACCTTTTCATTTTTCTGCAGAGCTCGCGCCTCGACAATTTCAAAATCAAGTAATAAGGCTTCATCATCGTGGCGTGCAATGATGTCTCTGATATTCTGCAAAGCTCTCAATACGAATTCGCCACTCTCTTTGTCCAACTCGGCTTCGAGGTTCACGAGGTAGTCTCGGACGTTCTGGACGGCATTTCTGGAATCTACGTCGAATCCGAGGGATGCGATTTGATCGGCATTTAATGTGAAAAAGGTTTTCTCAAGATCCTTTGGGGTGAAGACCTTAAACTCGATGGAAGGATTTGCGGCCCGCAGCTCTGCCCTGGCCGTCTCAAGTTTTATCGTTAGACCTGAGCCCTTGTCATTGTAGACAAAATTGTATCGTTTGATCGTAGCGATTTTGTCCCAGCCGTTCTTGAGCTTTGCGAAGTCGTCTTTAAATTTTTGGGCGGCGTCAGCTTCCTTTTCACCGGGTTCTGTAGGGGCATACACCTGATAATAAATTCCCTCTGCCGGGCAGTAGCCATCATTCCCTTTATCGCCTTCGTTTCCATATGGTTTTATCTTCTGAAAGCCGGGCGTTCGCTCCATGATTTTTTCAAAAAATGCCTGAAACTCGGTTCCACTTTTTTGGTAGACGTTGTTCCAGAACTGCAACGAGAGATAATTTTTATCCAAAGGTGTCATGACTATTCACAATTATGAGTATAGAGATAAAGCAGCCGTCAAGACCCCTCTGAGGGTGGCGGGGACTCGCCTCTCCGGCTTCTTCTTTTTTAACCACGGTACTGTGGGTGCCCACGCCGCTCTTGCTTGAGGGTGGAAATCCACACCGTTCGCGCACCACATCTGATTCTTTTCATAACGAACCATTCCGCCTTCACGCTGAGACACGTATCAGATACAATTCTGGAGTAACACAACGCAAGCCATACTGTCATGGCAACCAAGATGAAGCGCCCTAGGCGCGACGACAGGTTAGCCCAGCGCGGCCCGAGGCACGCTTGCGCGCAATAACAACTTGGTAGGTCTGGGATTTATCCCAGACTGAGCGAAGCGAAAAGGCTGGGTAAGCTAAAAAAACGCATCCTTCCTTGCGCCGCAGCCCCGGGGGGGCCCGACGCGCGCTTCGCGTGGCGGGGTGGAGATTCGCGCGCAGCCCAGCGAAGCGCGAATAAAATCCTTCGCCGCTTTTGCGAAGGCAGGCTGACGCGCACGACAGGGAGTAAAGCCTGCGACTTGGGTCCAGTACGCGCGACTTTCGCGTGCTGGGGTGAGGGAGTCGTGCCGCAAAAAGCGCAAACAAATCTTCCGTACGCCACAAGCCCGGGGGGCCCGACGCGCGTTTCGCGTTGGCTGAAGCCGACGCACAAAATAGCGGCGCAAGGATCGAGCGAAATACGACGAATAGTTAATTACCCGCAGCGCAGGCAAATCATGGGATCAATGCGCGCGGCGCGGCGCGCAGGGATATAGCTGGCAATCAGCGCTACGATGCTCAGCAGCACGGCAACTAAAATAAACGTGAGTGGATCAGTCGATTTCACGCCGTATAGAAGCCCGCTCACAAGGCGGCCGAAAGCGAACGCGGCAACCAGGCCGATTGCCACTCCGGTAAAAGCAAGCATCAAGCCCTGCTTCACCACCAACCTGAGGACGGTGGGCTGATTGGCGCCAAGCGCCATACGGATGCCGATTTCCCGAGTGCCCTGATTCACAAGATAAGCCATCACGCCATAAACTCCGATGGTCGCCAGAGCGAGCGCGAAAGCTGCAAAGAGGGCCAACAAGACTGCGGTGAAGCGCCGTCGAGCCACAGAGTCCGCAACCCGCTGGTCCATGGTGACAACGTTATAAAGCGGGAGGTCGTGGTCCACTTCATGAAGTTCATGGTTTACGGCCGAGGTGAGCGACGCAGGATCAGTGGTGGTGCGCACCACAAGATTGAACAGTCGGCTGATGTACTGGCTGTGCGCTATGTAAAACGCAATGCGTGAATCCGAATCCAGCGTTTCTTGTTTGATGCGGCCCACCACGCCAACCACGGTGGCCCAGACCGGCGGGGCCTTCAGGTCCGCGAAACTGATGCGCTTGCCGAGCGGGTCTTGATTGGGCCAGAGCTGGTTGGCCATGAATTCATCCACGATGATGACAGGCGGTTTGTCCGTGGTATCGCCCTCGTTGAAGTAGCGTCCTTTGAGCAGCGGAATCTGCATGGTTTCAAAATAATGGCCGGAGACAATTCGTTCATCCGCATTGACAAATCTTTCACCCCGCGGCAGAACGCGTCCATCCACCAAAATAGGCCCCCAGGAAAGCATGCCGCTAAGAGGCAATGAAGATACCGCACCGGCGGAAGTCACGCCCGGCAGACGCTCCAGATTATCTAAAAATTGGTTACAGGTGGCGTGATTTACTTTTTGATCCTTGTACTTGTCGCCGCTCAGCGCCAGCTCCACCGTCAAAACATTGGCAGGATTGAATCCTGGATTGACACGTTGCAGCAGGATAAAGCTGCGGAGCAGCAGTCCGGCCGTAATGAGCACCACCACGGAGATGGACAGCTCCGCAATGACCAGGATACGGCGCAGATTGTTGCCGCGTCCCCACATGGCGTTGGCGCCCGCCGAGCCGCGATCAGAATCCTTGAGCGTGCTGAGCATGTCCACACGCAACACGCGCAATGCCGGAGCAAGACCAAATAGAATGCCGGATGCGATGGAGATGAGCAAGGTAAACAACAGCGCGTCACCGCGAATACCGATCTCATCCAGACGCGGGACGCTCCTAGGGCCAAGCACATGTGTCCAGTGAATGCTCATAAACGCAAACAGCACGCCAAGCACGCCGCCGCAAACCGCAAGCAGCACGCTTTCCGTAAGCAACTGCCGGATAACGCGGCCCGCGCTCGCGCCCATGGCCGTGCGAATCGCAATTTCTTTTTGCCGTCCTAAGGCGCGCGAAAGCAAAAGGTTGGCAACATTCACGCATGCAATCAGCAGCACGCATCCCACAGCGGCCAGCAACAGCCACAGCGTATGGCGCACGTTCCCCACAACCTGCTCCAGCAGCGGCAGGATAATGAACGTGAGGCCGCCATTCGGCGGATAGACGTCCGGATGGTCCTGGCGAAGACGGGCCGTGATGGTGTTCATCTCCGCGCGGGCTTCCTCAAGGGTCACTCCGGGTTTGAGCTTGCCAACAATGTTGTAATCCTCATAGTTGCGGTCGGTGGCAAAAGTGGGAACCTGCGGCATGGGAAGAAGCAGGTCAGATTGTTCCGCGGAATCCAGTGTGGGCAGGACCTCTCGCGGAAGAGAGAAGCTCTTGGGCAAGACCCCGATAATCTCATACTGGTGGGTGTTAATAATGATGTGTCTGCCCACCATGTGGGGATCTAATCCGTACCGCCGCGCCCATATTCCATAACCCAGAATCGCAACATTGGGGCCGCCATAGCGGTCATCATCGGGATTAAAAAGCCGCCCCTGAATGGGACGCGCGCCAAACATGGCCAACAGGTTGCTGCTAACGCGGATCACGCCCACGCGTTCCGGTTCGCCATCGCCGGTAATGTTGTAATTGCCGCCAATGGCCAAGGCCACCTGCTCAAACCCATGATGGTTGTTCTTGATATCCAAATACTGCGCCGTGGAAAACCAGTCCCGCGGGACTCCCAGCCCCGGCGACGAGTTCCATAGAATCACCAGGCGGTCAGCATCTTTATAAGGCAGGGGACGAAGCAGCAATGCGCTGGTAATGCTGAAAATGGCCGTGGTAGCCCCAATGCCGATGGCCAGTGACAAGATTGCAGCCGCGACAAATCCCGGACTCTTGCCAAAGGCCCTTAAAGCGTATCGGAGATCGCGTGCCAGGGTGGACATTGCGGAAAGTTATCGTAACATGACTTTTGCCCGTTCCCGCATCAACCAGAATTCAAAAGTACTTAGGTAATTAGGTGTCCAGCAATGCCTGCGCTCCCGCCTCCGATCATAGGCGGCGTGGCACAGGCATCTGCCTGAGAAGACAGAAAAATTTACCCTAATGCACACCGATAACGCTGATCTGAAAACCGGAAGCGAGGCCTGATGCGGATGAGCGCGGATCGGAAAAGCAAATTCCGCTCTTCAGCACTGGGGACACTGACCTGAAAGGCAGAGCAGGCAGAGCGCCCCACGCGCGAGGTGTTGTTACTCGATACCTCTACTCAATCCTTACCACTCGCTCGCTGACCTTCGGAAACTTTTCAAACACGGCGGGGTCGTGCCCGGGGATAATCAGCAGGGGCGAAGCGGCGAGTTGTTTCATCCGCTCTTGGGCGCGGAGATTGGACGCGGCGTCAAGCGTCTGGGCAATTGGGACGTGCTTTTCCAGGTTTTCATAAAGATACATGTTGTCGCTGGCCAGAATTACCGTGCCGGCTTTAGTGTTCACGCCCACGTATTGCGATTGAAACGTATGCTTGCCGCCGGTGTAGCACGTTATGCCCGGAAGAATTTGCTGCGCGTCGCCATTGACCAGTCTGACCCGGCCGGCAAGGTTGAGTTTTACTGCGGCCAGAACGTCATCGGGCTCAATGCCGCCATGGGTGCGCGGGCTCTGCCAGGCTTCTCCGGTGTAGTAGGTGTATTCATCTTTTTGCACCCAGATGCGCGCTTTGGGAAAAAGATCCATGCCGTCCGCGTGGTCCCAATGCATGTGCGTGATGATTACATCGGTTATGTCGTCTGGCGTGAGCGCGGGCTGGCCTGCGGGCATGATGCCGGGCTGACCGACAGCTTCAGAAGCTTTGATGAAATTCTCAACCTTAAATTGCTTGAAGAACTGCGGACGGTAAAAACCTGAGTCCACCAGAATGTTGCGGCCATTGCCGCGGATGAGCCAAACCGTCATGGCGATGGAGAGTTTGCGTTCTGGGTCGGCGCCGGCAATTAGCGCGCTGACGGGAAAGTCTGGAATGGAAGCGTAGCGAATAGCAAAAACTTCATACACCGGCGCAGTAGCAGTCGGCAAGGCCGGGGCAGAGCCGCTTTGGCTCTGAACAGTATTTCTGGCCGTATTCGGAACAGCCGCGGACCAGAAGTCCGAAGAAGCCGTTGCGGAATTTGCGGAGAACGTTGCGCGATGTGCCTGCTGAGCCTGTGCGATAGCAGACCAGGTTGAGAGAAAAAGTAGTGCGAGAATACATTTTGCTATCATTCAGGCTCCGTTTTGCGGCATTATCCGGGGACAAAGAAGCGTAAGGAAATAGAGTGCATGAATAGCTCTGGAATGTCGAGGCTGCCAAAAGCGCCTTCTCTGCTGCGCCGCATCAGCTTCAGTTTTCTGCTGGGCTTTGGACTTTTTGTGCTCGGCGCGGCCCTGCAAGCCGTGCTGGAGCAGCGCGGCATTACCCGTTCACGCCTCTATTTTGACGACTTGGTGCTGGGAGCCCTGGCAGGGTTGATGGCATTTGCCTATGAACATCGACGATCACGAGAGTTGCGCCAGAAGCTGGCAGTGATTTCCGCCATGAACCATCACGTCCGGAACGCTCTGCAAACCATCGCTTATGTGCCTTACACTGAGCAGGCGAAACAGATGCTGCTGATCCAGCAGGCAGTGAATCGCATCCAGTGGGCGCTCAATGAAATTTTGCCCGGAGAAGGCTCTGAGGCCCAGAATTTCCCGCCGGCAATGGCTTTCACGAAGAACATGATCGAGACGGAGCCGCCAACAGGAACCTCGGGCAAGCGCTGATCCGACCAATCGTCAGCCCGACGAACCAGACGCCAATTTGCTCTCTCAGAACCACTTCTTCATCTTGAAGTACACCAGCGTAGCCACCGTGGTTACTGCCATCAGGCCAACAGAATAAAGCGTTCCATGGGGATTGTCATGCCAGGGCAGCGGCAGGTTCATGCCGAAAAACCCCGTGATAATCACCATCGGCAATGCGATGGTGCCCCAGATGGTCAAAACTTTCATGACTTCGTTGGTGCGATTGGCAACGGCGGAAAGATAAATGTCCAGCGCGCCGCTGAGCAGGTCACGGTAGGTCTCAATAAATTCGGTGGTGCGCACCACGTGGTCATAAACGTCGCGCAGGTAGGGATCGAACTTGTCAGACAGCAACCCGCCTTCCCGCCGGACCAGCGCGTTCACCACCTCACGCATTCCGCCAGCCGCCCGGCGAAACTCAATCAAGTTGCGCTTCAGTTTGAAGATGCGCGCCAGCACTTTGGGCTCCGGGCACTCCAGCACGATTGATTCAATGTCAGAAGTTTCGTCGGCAATGCGGTCCAGGACGGGTGAATACTCGTCCACGATCGTGTCAAGCAGGATGTAAAAGATTTTATCGACATCAGTGACTTTGCTCTGTTCCGCGCGGACACGAGCTTTCTCCAGAATGTCGGAATTTGGTTCATGGACGCTTACGATTTCCTTTTTGGTGAGGAAGAGGTCAAAGTCCTCGAAGGTGAAATCGGCGTCGTTGCGCAGGTGCTTGAGCACGCAGAAAATGTAAGTCTCGTATTCCTCCATCTTGGCCCGCTGCGGGCGATGGCGGCAGTCTTCTACCTGCAACTCATGGAAACCAAAGCGGTCAGCCAGTTTATCCAGG
>DASXJO010000478.1:0-3177 GCA_036497385.1 Candidatus Angelobacter sp.
GATAGCGTGCTTGAGCGGGTTGAGCCCGTGCTTACACAGCAACGGTATAACGCAATCCCTGTGCGGATCATCATCGATAAGGAAGGCAAGGTCAGGCACATCCACTTTCTGAGCGCGTATCCTGAGCAGCAAAAGGTGATCAGCGACGCCCTGAAGCAGTGGACGTTCAGACCCTATGAACGGAACGGGCAGCGATCGGAGGTTGAAACCGGCATCGTGTTTGGCGCAGCCCCTCCGGCTGTTGCGGCAACTGACCGGGCGACGGACTGATGTGGAGCTAAAGACATGCGAAGGGCTTCGAATCAAGGCCGTCACGTCATGGGCTCCAGCTGTTTTTTTTGAGATCGACGTACATCCGTGAAAAAAGATTTCTTGGGAGAAGCGGGCCATAGGGTGAAGTTCTTATGAATATCAGTTCTGGAATCAAGAGCGCTCTCTTGTTTATGTGCTTCTCATGCGCGCTATCGGCTTATGCTGCCGATACCGTTCAAGGTACGGTGCGCAACCAGACTTCAGGCAAAGCAGCCGCCGGTGATGAGGTCATCCTGCTGCGCTTGCAAAATGGCATGGAAGAGGAAGCCAAAACGCGAGTCGATGCCGCAGGTGCGTTTAGCTTGCCTCTCTCCTCCGCCGATGTCCCGCATATTGTCCGGGTAGTGCATCAGGGAGTGAACTATGACCAGACCACGAACGGGAAAGGGCCGCTGAGTATAGCGGTTTTCGATGCGGTCACGCACATCCGCGGCCTGCAGGGAACCCTTGGCATCGCCCAGGTGGAATCCGATGGCCAGACGCTGAAGGTCACGGAGATGTACAGCATCGCGAATGATTCCGTTCCGCCGGTCACGCAATTTGGGCCACGCAACTTTGAGATTTCTATCGCGCCCAAAGCAACGCTCGATGCGCTGACGGTGAAGAAGGGCGTCGGCGGAGTCTGGGTAAATCTTGTGCCCGTTCCCATCAAAGGGCAGCAAGGGCGCTACGCCGTGGATTTCCCCATCAGGCCGGGCGATACGCTGTTCAAATTTGTTTACCACATGCCTTACAGTGAACCGACCATCTTGCAGGTAAAGCTCCCGTATCCGATCAGGAATTTCGCCGTCATGCACCCGCCCTCTATGTCATTCAAGCCGTCGTTGGCCGCGGCTTTCACCAGTCCCGGCATGGCGCAGGGACTCCGTGTGGAACAGGCAGTTGGCAAGCCGGTGGTGCGTGACGTGGCTGCGTTTGAGATCTCAGGGATTGGCTTGGCGGCGTCGCCCCAGGCAGCAAGAGCTTCATCCGCGATGAGTTCTCCTGCTGCTGTTGGCTCCCTGAAACCTGAGACGCCTGCCGCAGTCACGCTTCCGGCACTTCCCGGCTGGCAAGAGAATCCAATGTGGATACTTCTTAGCGGAGTTGCCGCGCTTCTTACAGCACTTGTGTACGTGATCTGGAAAAAGCGGAAACGAATGATTTAGGCCGAGTTGGGCAGCTTTGCCCGCAAATGATTCTTACCCAACAACAACCGCAGTGTCGCCGCCGCTACGTTTGAAGGCACTGCTCCTTCGATAAGCCAGAAAGCCATACGTGCAATGCATCTGCCGATCGAAACCGACATCATTAAGGAACTTCGCAACAACAAGAAGGGTATTGTGTTTTGGACCGGCGGAGTTTACGCCTGGCATCCCGAAGGATGAAGAAATTTGGTAATTGGGTAATTTAGTAATTTGGTAATTTGAAAATCGATGCGTTAAAGATCTAAGCCTCTATTGGCGACAAACGGGACGCCTTGGGTTGGTCTTCAATTACTCAATTACCAATTACTCATTTACCAAATTGCTTGACCTCACCTGCCACTCTCATATAACTTTTCTTCCATCTGGTAATGGGAAGCGCGGTGAGAATCCGCCACTGCCCCGCAACTGTAAGCGCTGAGAACCTGAGCAACATGCCACTGGGACGGCCCGGGAAGGCGCTTCAGGTTCAATGAGGCGTAAGTCAGGAGACCGGCCAGATGCCCGTCAATTGGGCGTTTTCGGCTGCGCAGGGAGAGCCGGAGAGCTTTCTTACGATCCCGGGTTCGATTTACTGTTGGAACGAATTCTTGATGGCCGCCAGATTTCTAGCTGCTCCGAATTTTTTCAGCAATTCGTAAATCGATTCTCGGCTCAACGTGCTGAATTCCGATTTTTGCACGTTTAAGAATGCCCTCCACTCCATCGCCGCTTGCCGTCCATTGACTACTTCCGCGGGAGGAGTTTTACCGATGAAATTTCTTTTTAACGCCGGAGTTGTACTGGCGCTCGCATTTTCCACCATCACAGCCATTGCCGAAGGCGGCAGCATTCATGGAACAGTCACCGATCCTTTGGGCGCCGTGGTCCCCCAGGCCCAAGTAGAGCTTCTTCGCCAGGGCAAACAAGTTTCTGTAACCACTACGGATTCTGAGGGGAGGTATCGCTTCCTGCCGCTTCCGTCCGGACGCTATCAAGTCCGAACAACCGCGCCATCTTTCGCAGCGCGACAGAGTGATGCCATTTACATTGGCAGCAATAGCAATGCGACGGTCAATCTCACGCTTAAGGTTGGCAGCGTGTCGCAGCAGGTGGTGGTTTCGGCCACGGGAACCAACCTGCCGGAAACCCAAACCGGAGCTTCCATCTCTGTGGTCACTTCAGGTCAATTTCAGTACAAGCCGGAAGTGCTGGAGACATTGCGTCCGGTTCCGGGTGTTCAAGTTCTGGAAAATGGCCAGCGCGGGATCAATGAATCTCTTTTGATTCGCGGGGGTGAGAGCAAATTCAACAAAGTGCTTCTGGATGGCATTCCCTTGAATGAAATTGGAGGCACGGTGGATTTTGGAGGTATTTTCACCACCGGGATCGAAGAGGTGGAAATTCTTCGCGGCCCCAACAGCGCACTTTATGGCTCTGACGCGCTGGCCGGCGTAGTGAACATGACCACGTTACATGGCTCAACGTTTACTCCGCAGGTCAGCTACGCGTTTGATGCTGGAAATTTCAACAGCTTGCATAACGATCTTTCTCTGGGCGGCATCTTCAGGCAGATCGATTACTTTTCTGAGTTCGGGCGCTACGATGGCGGCAATACTTCCAGCAATCCTCAGTTTCACAATGGCACGTATGCCGGAAACTTTGGCTGGACGCCCGGCGCTTCCACCAATCTGCGTCTGAC